>DASPOR010000192.1 GCA_035625915.1 Alphaproteobacteria bacterium
GGCCAAGCGCCCGAGCTGCTTCGAGCCCCGCCGGGCCCCCGCCGACGATCAGCACGCTATCTGACGAACCCTTGGGCTGCATTCGCTCGGGGTGCCACCCTTTTCGCCATTCCTCCATGAAGGTGGGATTCTGCGTGCAGCGCGAGATCGACATTGTCATGTCGCCGGTGATGCAGATGTTACAGCCGATGCATTCGCGGATGTCTTCGATGCGGCCTTCTTCGATCTTTTTTGGGAGGAACGGGTCGGCGATGGAGGGGCGGGCGCAGCCGATGAAATCGAGGATGCCCGACTTCACCATTCGCACCATCACGTCGGGTGACGTGAAGCGCCCAACCCCGACGACGGGCTTGGACGTCAGTCCGCGAATGCCGGAGACGAGCGACTCTTGCGCGGCCTCCTCCTTGAAGCGCGAGGGACTCGAGCAATTCGCCCAGGTGCCGTGTGCAAGATCCCACAAATCGGGAAGATCGCCATTAATGGCCACCATGTCCCGGACTTCCGCGTTGGAAAACCCAAGATCGCCAATCATCTCGTCGAGCGAGATGCGCAGCGTAATTCCGCATGCGTCACCGATCGTGTCTTTGCCTACCTCGACCAATTCGCGCATCAGGCGCGATCGGTTCTCCAGCGAACCGCCGTATTCGTCGCTCCGCTGGTTCGTCGCCCTAGAGAGAAAATGCTGGATAATGCCGAAACCATGCGCGCCATAAAGGCACACGAGGTCGAAACCGGCCTGTTTGGCGCGCTTGAACGCGTTCCTGTGCCAACGGCGCAGATCGCGGATGTCCTCCTTGTCCATCGCGCGAGCCTGGACAGGGTCGTTGGTGAATGTCCGGATCGGCAAGGCAGAGGGCCCGAGCGGCACCTCCTTCGTGTAGAGATTGGGGCCGTTGATCCCCGGATAAGCGAGCTGGATGCCGGCAAGGGCGCCATATTCATGCATTGCATCCGCCATGCGGGCCAGCATGGGGATGTCGGCGTCGTCCCACAATCTGAGTTCGATATAGGGCGTGATCTCCGAGGTATGGTGCATCTCTGTCTGTTCAGTGAAGATGACGCCCCAGCCTCCTTCGGATTTGATGCGCCGCATTTCGGCCGCCGCGGAAGGATCGCGATAACCTCCGCCATTGCAATGGGGCACCTGGTAGAACCTGTTCTTGGCGATTACCGGACCGATCCGCACACGCTCGAACAAAATGTCATAGCGAGGTTCTCTCATGGCGGGCCTCTGAAGACGATACTCCACAGCAAAAAATTGCCGAAAGAGAATGAGTTTTCCCCGCGCAATGCTTCGCTTATGG
Source organism: Alphaproteobacteria bacterium (assembly GCA_035625915.1). Lineage (NCBI taxonomy): Bacteria > Pseudomonadati > Pseudomonadota > Alphaproteobacteria > Alphaproteobacteria bacterium. Next base: position 1,305 of record DASPOR010000192.1, read on the forward strand.
CTAATCGCACCTTCCGCGAGGGTCTCTTTTAGACGGCCGAAAGCCGACGGCTTTGGATCGCGGGGATTGTATCCGTCGTCGCGGCGCGTCGCTATAACCCGAGGTAGGCCGTTTGTACCTTCTTGTTATCCGCCAACTCGGCGCTGCTACCGTGCATGATCACCTTGCCGCTCTCCAACACATAAGCGCGCTCCACCAACGTGAGCGCGCGGCTCACGTTCTGCTCAACCAGGAGGACTGCCGTGCCCATCGAGTGGATCTCCTGGATTTTCTCGAAGGTCGTATCGGTGACGACAGGCGCAAGCCCTAGCGATGGCTCATCGAGCATCAGCAATCGCGGCTTGAGCATCAGTCCGCGGCCGACAGCGAGCATTTGCTGTTCGCCCCCGCTCATCGTGCCGGCGAGTTGTTTGCGACGTTCGGCCAGCACGGGAAAGATAGTGAAGACCAGGTCAAGCGTGCGGCTACGCTCAGCCTTGGCACTTGCGATATAGGCCCCGATCTCAAGGTTCTCCTTCACTGTCAGTTCGGGAAATACCTGGCGGCCTTCCGGGACATGGGCGATTCCAAGTTCGGTGATTTTGTAGGGCGGTAGCGAAGAGATGCTCGTGCCCAAAAATGTGATCGTGCCGGCGGTCAATCGAACGAGACCGGATATTGCGCGCAAGGTGGTGCTCTTACCGGCGCCATTCGCTCCCAGGAGTCCCACGGCTTCGCCCTCGCCGACAGCCAAACTGATGTCGCTCACGGCGGGAACTGATCCGTACGCAGCGCTTATGCCCGACAGCGTCAGCACTGAACTCCTCCGACTGTCGCCACGGGCGTGTGGCCGGATCCCAGGTAGGCGCGGATTACGTCCTGGTTTGCGACAATCTCCCTCGGATTGCCTTCGGCGATCTTCTGGCCATGATCAAGCACGACGATGTGGCGCGCTACGGCCATGATGGCGCGCATGACGTGCTCGACGATGACGATTGTCAGTCCGCGCTTCGATAGCATTCCAATCAGTGCCACGGCTTGATCGATTTCAGCCGGGTTGAGACCAGCCATGACCTCGTCGAGAAGCAGCAGCCGAGGTTCGGTCGCCAACGCACGCGCCATCTCGAGCCGCCGTTGGTCTATTGTCGTCAATTCGCGTGCCGAGACATGCTCCTTGGCGGACAGGCCGACAAAGTCTATCGCTTCGCGGGCCCGCTCGCGCGCGAGATCGGGCGTCTTGACGCGCAAAAAGGCACCGGTCATCACGTTTGCCAACACCGTCATTTTCCCAAACGGCCGCGCGACTTGAAATGTACGGGCCAATCCGTGGGCGCAGATATCGTGCGGCCGCAAGCCCACGAGCTCTCGGCCGAAAGCGAGCACCGATCCGGCATCGGGCCGGTGGTAGCCCGTGATGAGATTGAAGCTTGTTGTCTTACCCGCACCGTTCGGTCCGATTAGCGCAACCGTTTCGTTTTCCTCGACCGAAAAGCTGAGGCCCTGAACGGCGCGGAGCCCGCCGAACCACTTGCTGAGATCGCGAATGACGAGGGCTTCAGCCATCGAGCGGAACTTCTGTCGCCGGTGCTGCGCCCGCGCGGAAGGCTCGCTCGTACGCAGCCGTCAGAATGCCGATTAGTCCCGTCGGCCGCCAAAGAATCACGGCGATCAGGATGAGGCCGTAGACCGTCAATTGCACCCCACCGTGGCTGCTGCCGAGCCAACTTTGAAGAAGAGAGGAACTCCCTTCCAATAAAACCGTGCCCACGACAGGACCCCACAACGTGCCAATTCCGCCGACAATGGACACGAGAGCCGCTTCTACCGAGACATTGAAGCTGAACGCGGTATTCGGGTCGATGAAGTAGATATACTGGACATAGAACGTGCCGGCCAAAGCGGTAAGAAAAGCGCTTATCAAATAGATGTTTCGCTTGATCTTGAGCACGTTCACGCCGACCGCTTCGGCGGCATCCTCATCCTCGCCGACGGCGACCAGGTAGTAACCCATCCACGATCGCTCGATCCAGTACGTGATGGAGAGGCCGACGGCAAGCATGGCAAGCGCAATGTAGTAATACGCTGCCTTAGCGTCGAACTGCATCATCCACGGCGAATTCCCAAGGTTGGGCAACGTAACCCCCTCTGCACCCCACGCAAGGTCGCGAAGCTTGAGAAAGAGAAGCATCAAGACTTGTGCCGTCGCGATGGTCGCGATCGCAAAATACGGTCCGCGCAATCGAAAACACACAGCACCGATCGGCAGGCTTGCCAGCATCGCCACAACCCCGCCGGCCAGGATTCCGATCCACGGAGAAATACCGAATCGAATGAGCAAGATCGTCGAGGTGTAGGCGCCGAGCCCGAAATACGCGGCATGGCCCAGTGAGAGCTGCTTCGCGTAGCCGCCCATCAGGTTCCATGCGACGCCAATGAAAGAAAATAGAAGCACCCTGATGAAGACGTCGATCGCAAACGGGCTCGACACCAAAAGTGGCAGCACGAGAACGATCACGCCGAGCGCGCCGAGCCAAAGCGTGCTCGATGGGCTTGGCTTGCGCATTATCGCGTCCACCCTCCAAAGAGGCCTCTCGGCCTGATCGCGAGCGTCAGCAGAAGCATAACGAACACGACGATCAGCCCCGAGTCGGCGCCGACGAACTGAATCCCCAGCGACTCTGCGATGCCCATCATCAGGCTCGCGATCAACGCACCCGTGATATTGCCTAGGGTTCCCAAAACGACGGCGACAAACGCCATCAATACAAATACCTGCCCGACCATCGGGTAGGCGGGGTAGAACGGCATGAGCAGGGAGCCGGCAGCGCCGGCAAGCGCCAAAGCCACGCCGACCGCAACGCAGAAAACACGATCGGGATTAATGCCCATCAGCATTGCAACGTCTCGATTCTGGGCCGCAGCGCGCATTGCTTTTCCGAGATCCGTCGCATGCAGAAAGAGCCATAGTGCGCCGCTCAGCAACATCGCGACGACAAATGCTATGAGTTTTGCGACTGCAATATAGATCGCGCCGAGATGGATCGCCGTTTCCGTGTACGGGGTTTGCACGGTCCGGTAGTTCGCGGTGAACAGAAGCAGGGCACCATTCACCAATAGCAGGGAAAGGGCAAAGGTAAGGAAAATTTGGGGCATATCGCCGAGGGCTAAAACTCTGCGAATCAGGAATTGCTGCAACAATACGCCGACAAGAAAGAGGGTCGGCATCGAGACGACAAGTGAAACCAGGGGATCGACCCCGAAGCGGGTCGCGAGAAAGTAGCTGATGTACATGCCGATCATCACGAACTCGCCTTGGGCGAAGTTGACGATCTTCACCACGCCAAAGATGAGCGTGACGCCAATACTCACAAGCGCGTAGATTCCACCGATAAGCAAGCCGTTCACGACGGCTTGGGCCACTGTCGCAAGCATGGGTCCCGCGTTGAATCTAGGCTTTCACGATTGGCGCACGGGCATCTTCCTTGGGAAACACCGTTGCCAAGTCGCCATGTTGCCACTGTACGCCGACTGGATGAGCGTAAATATTCTTGCCATCAGGGCCGAATTTCACCCGACCGCCGGGGCACATCGCAGCGTAACCCTCCGAAGCATCGAGCGACGCGAGAGAGTCGCGCACCTTCTGCGGGTCGGTTGACGCCGCGCGTTCGAGGGCGTCGGCGATCATGAAGGTTTGTGCGACGAGACCGCCGGCGTACTCGAAAAGAAATTCCCCGTACTGGCTCTTGTATGCTTCGTTCACCTTTTGGGCATTGGCGTCGATGTCGTGGTTCCAATGCGCGACACCCAACAGGCCGTCCGCGAGCGTTCCAACGTTCTTATAGAAGTCGGGAATGACAAACCCCCCGGAGCCGCCGTTAATGGCAATTTCCAGACCAACCTGCTTGATTGTGCGGATGATGAGGATCAGGTCGTTCAGGTAGGAAACGGGGAACAGCATGTTTGCGCCTGAGGCCTTGACCTTATTGATCAGGGGACCGGCATCGGTAAGGCCAGCCGAGTACGGTTCGAACAAAACGATCTCCGCTCCCGCTTCAGGCGCCTGTTCGCGCAGGCCGTTCGAGGTCGCCGTTCCGAACGCCGTGTTCTCAAACACCACCGCCACCTTCGGATTGTCGCTCACCAGCTTGGCCATCTGAAGCTGCGCTTGAGCGAATTGGGAGGCGCGCGCGAACGGTGTAAAAGTGTAGTGGCGGCCCTTGTTGAGCTGGTCGGAGCTTGAGCCGGTCAGGAGCGGAACTTTCGCGCGTTCAGCCACTTCGCTCGCGATCAGCGTCAAAGCGCTGGCAAAGCACCCGTGAATCGCCGACAGCTTATAGCCGCTGATCAAGCGATCGGTTTCCGTGCGCGTCACGGTCGTATCGCTTTGCACATCCGAGATGATGAGATTGAGCTTGGCGCCGCCCAAAGACTTGATGCCGCCGCCGTCATTGACCATTTGGACCGCGAGCTTGGCGGCGTTGACGCATCCTTGGCCAATTTGTGCAAAGTTGCCGGTGACCGGATAAAGTGCGCCGATATTCACCGCCTCGGCCGCTCTAGATTTGCGTAGAATACCGAGGGCCGCGAGAAATCCGCCGGCCAGCATACCGCCTGCGGACTTCTTGAGAAAATTCCTTCGACTGTGCCGGCTGGCAACGGCCCAATTCCGTGACGTTCCCATTTTCATCTCCCTGACCGTTATTTCTGCCTTTGGCGTTTCTTTTTGGGAGCTGTGACCGCCAGAATCGCGGCGGTCTTCTTGCGACGGGCCGGCCCCGCCGATTGCGAGCGCGCCCAATTTGGCAAAAGTATTGACGTATCGTATGTATACAACATAAATTGCAGGATTGTAAACAATCGCCTCTTGTTAATCGGCGCCCCGTGCGTGGGCTCGGCTTGGTTCCCGAAGGGCTGCAAAGTGACGCCAAATCCAGGCCATTGGGATTTGGCGATCCTGGGGCCACCGGCGCTGGCCCTTGGTAAGTATCGATAGGCAATGCCTAGGAGTCGACGGGGTCGCCAGGCGGTGCGTTTGCCCATTTCAGGACCTTGAAGGATTCCGAGATCCCTCATGACCCTAAATCGAACGACACGAACAAAGCAGGTGAGATCGGGCGCGAGCGCCACCGGGCGTCGGCCGAAACGCGATTTGATTTCGAGACCACGCATGCACGAACGCGCCATGCACGATCTCATCGCGACGAGCCTGGAGGAGGATATCGTCCTAGGGAGACGCCACCCGCGCGAGCGCCTCGTCGAACAGGACCTCTGCGAACGCTTCAATACGCATCGAGGCGATGTGCGTCATGCACTGTTCGAGCTCGAAAAGAAGGGAATTGTTCAGCGTATCCCGAATCGCGGTGCGATCGTACGGGATCTTATGCCGAGGGATGTCACGGAGATATATGCAGTACGTGAGGAAGTGGAGGTGATGGCCGCGCGCATTCTTCCCTTTCCTGTCGCTGCGTCCGATCTCACCAAGCTCACCAAGCTCCAGGAACGGCACAGTGCCGCGATCGACAACGATGACATGCTAACCGTGTTCTATACCAATATGCATTTTCACCATACGCTGTTCGGCCTCTGCGGAAACGCGTGCCTTATCGAGACGATCAAGTACCTCGAGCAAAAGGTTTATGGAATCCGCTTCTATGCCAATGCATTTCCCAAGGCGCTCGAACGCGCTCGCCATGATCATGTCGCCATGATCGAGGCGTTGCGCAATTCGAGCCGTGACGACCTGATTAGCCTCATTAGACAACACCTGAAGCCATCGCCCCAGGCTTATATCCGTGCCTACGAACGCCGCTTTGGCACGCCCAGCTAAAAAGTACTCGAATTCGAAATTATGAAGCTTGCATAAAGCTCATATCACCCGAGTTGAATGTAGCTGTGTTAGGCTTGGTCGATGCGGCGGCCCATCTCAGCCCCGTCGATCCCGTGCCGGGGGCGCAATTCGCCGTTGAGGAGGCATGGAAATGAAGTCGCAGTATCGCGCCGTGGTCATCGGCGGCGGCGTCGTTGGAACGTCGGTGCTTTATCACCTGGCGAAGCTCGGCTGGAGCGATGTGGCGCTGATCGAACGATCGGTGCTGACCGCCGGCTCGTCATGGCATGCGGCCGGTGGCGTTCACGCGCTCAACGCCAATCCCAACATCGCCGTGCTGCAGGCCTACACGATCGACCTTCTGAGCCAAATCGAGAAGGAGTCCGGACAGGCGATCGACATGCACATGACGGGTGGCATCTCCGTTGCGTCCGCTCCTGAACGCTGGGAATGGCTGCAAGCTGCCTATCGCACTTTCCAGGCGGTCGGCATCGAAGATGTTCGTCTCATCGGGCCGGATGAGATCAAGGCGCTCTGTCCGATTATCAGCGTCGAGGGCGTGCTTGGCGGCTTGTGGGCCGATCGCGAAGGTTACGTGGACACGACTGGCACGGTCTGGGCGTATGCCGGTGCGGCGAAGAAGCGCGGCGCCACAATCGTCGAGCACAACCGCGTCGTCGAGTTGAAGCACCGGGCGGACGGACTCTGGGACCTCGTTACCGAGCAGGGGATGATTACGGCTGAACACGTCGTCAATGCCGCAGGTCTCTGGGCAAAGCACGTGGGACGAATGGCAGGGCTCGACCTGCCGCTTTCGCCCTTGGAGCACCACTACCTCATCACCGAGACGATCCCCGAAGTGGCTGCACTCGGGAACAAGAGGGAATTGCCGCTCATCGTCGATCTCGAGGGCTTTACCTATCTGCGGCAGTATCAAAAGGGAGTCCTGCTCGGAATTTACGAGACGAAGCCGCAGCATTGGGCAATGGACGGTGCCCCCTGGGACTATGGGATCGAGCTCCTGCAAGAGAATGTCGACCGCATTTCGGTCGAACTCGAGATGGGCTTCACCCGCTTTCCCTGCCTGCAGACCGCCGGTGTCAAGAAATGGGTGAACGGCGCTTTCACATTCTCCCCGGATGGCAATCCGCTCGTCGGGCCGGTCGCGGGCAAACGCGGCTATTGGCTCGCGTGCGGCGTGATGGCGGGCTTCCTCCAGGGTGGCGGCGTTGGCAAGTCACTCGCCGAGTGGATGGTGTGCGGTGAGCCGCTAACCGATGTCTACGGAATGGACATCGCCCGCTATGGCGAATTCGCTTCGAACCGGGAGTATATCCGCCAGACGACCGGGCAATTCTACGCCCGTCGCTTCGTCATGTCGTACCCCAACGAGCAGCTGCCGGCCGGGCGTCCGCTCCGCACGGCGCCGGCCCACGATGCGATGAGTGCTGCCGGGTGCCGCTGGGGCAATTCCTGGGGTCTAGAAGTGCCGCTCTACTTCGCAACGGAGGGCTTCGTTGAACCACCGACGCTGAAACGCTCCAGTGCCTTCGACATCGTGCGCGGAGAATGCCATGCGGTGCGCGAGCGGGTCGGGCTTCTCGATATCTCCGCCTTTTCGCGTTACGAGGTGACCGGCCCGAAGGCACGTGAGTGGCTGGATGGACTCTTGGCGTCGAAGCTGCCCGGTCCCGGGCGGGTTCGGCTCACGCCGATGCTCGGCGAGAACGGCAAGCTCAAGGGTGACCTCACGCTCTTCAATTGGGGCGACGAAACGTGGTGGATCACCGGGTCCTACTATCTGCGCCAGTGGCACATGCGCTGGTTTTCCGACCACGCAAAGCCGGGTGTTGAGGTTCGCGACATCTCGGACGCAACGCTCGGCTTCTCACTGAGCGGCCCGCGCTCGCGAGATGTGCTGGCGCGCCTCACCCATCAGGACGTGTCTCAGGCAGCGCTCCCCTTTATGGGCTGTGCGGTGATAGACGTTGGTTTGGCTCGTGCCAGGGTCGGCCGCCTCTCGGTTGCAGGCGAACTGGGATACGAGATCCACTGTCCCGCCCTCAATCACACGGGACTTCGCCGGGCATTGCTCGATGCGGCGGAGGACCTTGGCATCGTCGAATACGGCTTCGTGGCACTCAATTCGCTCCGCCTCGAAAAAAGCTTTGGCATCTGGTCGGCCGAGTTTACGCAAGCCTATACGCCGCGGATGACCCGCATGGATCGCTGGATCGCCTGGGACAAAGGTGAGTTCGTGGGGAGGATGGCGGCACAAGCCGAACGGGAGAGCCCCGCGCCAGAGCGAGTGCTCGTGACTCTCGAGATCGATGCTGCCGATGCCGATGCCGCAGGTTACGAGCCGGTCTGGCAAAGTGGAAAGATGGCTGGATTTGTTACTTCCGGTGGCTACGGTCATACCGTCGACAAGAGTCTCGCCATGGCGCTGGTGGCGCCGGAGGTTGCGAGGGTAGGGACGCCACTCGCTGTGCACGTGGTCGGTGTCGAGCGCGCGGCGAAAGTCATCCCGAACTCGCCACACGACCCACAGGGTGCCTGCATGCGTGCCTGAAAACGTCGCGTATCCAAGGGTCACACGCCTTGGTGCAGAACCTTTGCGCCACGTCGTCGCATCCCGCGACGCAGCCGGTCGAAATACGTCGGCGACATCGGCGAGTACCCAGCGAACGTTCTTATTGGGTGCACAGTTTGGAATTCCGATAGCGCTTCGCCTGGGTTCGAAAGGGTTTTGACCGCTCGTGGATTGACGCCTTCTCTCCACCTCAATAGGATGGCTGTACAAAAGACGCAGCAATAAAAGGTAAAAGAGTCAAACATAAGCGGTCATCCGCGGCGAGCCGAAGGGCGAAAGCGCATGCGTGGGATTCTAATCAGGAATGCGCGCTGGCTTGTTACCATGGACCCCGGGCGGCGCATTCTTACCGACGGCGCCGTCGCGATCGAGGGCGATCGGATCGTCGCCGTCGGCAAGACAGCGGACGTCGTGGATCGGTTCCGCGCCGATAAGGACATCGATGCGAGCGAGTGCCTCGTGCTCCCGGGCCTCATCGACACTCACGTTCATAACTCACAACAACTTGGCCGCGGCCTGGCCGACGGTTGCGACATCCCCAAACATCTTCTCGAACGGCTCTACGGCTACGAGAAGGAGATGATGGAGGACGACGCGTATTGGTCGGCCCTTTGTTGTCAACTCGAGCTTATCCGGGCAGGGACGACCTGCTTCATCGATCCGGGCAGCTACTTCCCCGAACTTACCGCGAAGGCGCTCGGAGAGAGTGGGCTTCGCGGAATCGTCGCGCGCACTGCATTTGACGTGCACGATACGCCGATCGGCCCTTTGCCATCGCGAATGTTCCGCGAGACGACCGAGATCGCCGTGACCAAGGCCCGTGAGGTCGTCGAAAAGCTGAATGGCCTCCACGAGGGCCGCGTGCGGGCCTGGTTCGCGCTTCGCATCCTCTCGGGCTGTTCAGACGAGCTTATTCAACAGATCAAGCGCGAGGCGGACGCGCACCGCGTTGGCGTCGTGTTGCATGCCTGCGAATCGCGCGACGAGGTTGCTGGTTCGCGCATGAAATATGGCATGTCCGAAGTCGAGCGCATGGAGAAGCTCGGGGCGCTCGGCCCCAACATGTGCCTTATCCATTTCGGGTGGGCGAGTCCCAAGGAGATCGTGCTGAGCATGAAGCACGACCTCAAAATCTCCTGCACGCCGTCGACGGGCTACCGCCTCGGCATGGGAAGCATCGAGTTCGGCCGCTTCCCGGAGATGATCGAGCTCGGGGTAACCGTCGCACTCGGATCCGACGCCGCGATGTCGAGCAACTATCTTGATATCGTTCGGGAGATGTTTCTTGCGTCCGGTGGGTGCAAGGCGCAACGCCTCGACCCCACTATCATGCCGCCCGAGACCATGCTCGAGATGGCCACCCTCAATGGCGCCAAGGCGGCATTATGGAGCAATGAGATCGGCTCCCTCGAGGTCGGGAAAAAGGCGGACATCGCCGTCTTCGATACGCGCGGCGTCGAATGGCGGCCCGTGCTGAATCCGCTCGCCAACCTGATCTATTCCTCGCGTGGCGGGGCCGATACGGTGATCTGCAACGGCAAAGTGCTGATGGAGCGAGGTGCTGTCTTGAGCCTCGACGAGCCGCGCATTCTCGCCGAGGCTCAGCGCCGCGGCGAGCGCATCGCGGCAGCCTCCGGACTCGGTGAGCGCATCAAGCCGAAATGGCCGGTGCTCTGATACCCATGGAGAGCGAATGTTGCGGCCGATCTTCCGGACAGTCGCGGCACGGTGACGCCACGCGTGACTCTGCAAGGGCGTCATGACCAGGGTCAATCGGCGCGCGATATTGAAAGGTTTCTTGGCGGGCGCTTTGTCCCTTCGGTATTTAGAGGCGGCGGCTGAGGAGCCGTTGGCGTTGGTCGAGGGGGCGAAGAAGGAAGGGATGCTTGCGTTCGCGACTTCGGTCTCGGCCGCGGGCTTTCCGAAATTCATGGATGCATTCAGCGCGAGGTACCCCTTCCTGGACGTGAACAGCGGTTACTACTCGGCGCCGACCGGCCGCGTGCTCGCGCGCGTCAACGCCGAGGTCAACTCGGGAAACCTGAGCTTCGACGTGTTGCATGTCGCCAATTTGGTGCCGTTCCTTACGATGGCGCGGACCGGCCACTTGCTATCCTACCATTCCCCCGAACTCGCGGCCTATCCGGCAGACGCCCACGGCGACGATCTCTGGACCACGGCACGGATCATCGGGGTCATCATGGCTTACAACAAGAACGTACTTTCGCCGGAGCAAGCGCCGAAGGCGTGGGTCGACATTCTTAATCCGCAATTCAAGGGCCGGAAGCTGATCATTCAAGACGCCGCCGCCGGTACGGCATTCAATCAAATGTATATCCTGGAAAAGCTGCTTGGCACCGAGTTCATGCAAAAGTGGGGAGCACAGGAGCCAATTATTGTCGCGACGGCTGCGCAGCTCATCGATTTGCTGGTTCGCGGCGAGGCTCTCGTCGGCGCTACAGTTGATCATTTCCGCGCCTTTGAGCCCGATGCTGTCAAGGCGGGCATCGTTGCCGTTTACCCCAAGGAGGGCATGCCTCTGGCCCTTGCGCCGATCGCCATTCTGAAGGACGCCCCGCACCCCAACGCTGCAAAATTGTTTGTGGACTTCGCGCTCTCGCACGACGGCAATACGCTCCTGGCGCACGATATATTCAATGTGTATTCGAGTCGTAGGGACGTGGAGCCGCCGGTAGGGCAGTTGCCGCTCGATCAGACCCATCCGTTACTGCCACAGGATTTGGCCGACTACGAAAAGGCAGCGGCCACTTTTCCAGAGCATTTCGATACCTTCTTCAAAAGCTAGCGTGGCGCCCTTTCGTGCCAGGATTGGCGGCGTGTGCTTCGAAAAGCTCGGTTGTCGCTTGAGCGCCGCCGACGTTTCGACGGAGCGGCTTGTCGCTCTTGGGTTGAGCGTTGTCTTGACGCTTCTGGTCATCTCGCCACTCGTGGCGGTCACAATCGCCGCCGTGACGGATCCGGCTGGCCTCAGCGCACAGCCCTTCATTGCCGTACTGGGTGCGACGCGCACGATTGCGAACACCGTGACCATCGCCGTCGGTACAACCTTGTTCGCCAGTATAGTCGGCGGCGCTCTTGCGCTCTTTCTCGCGCGGATCAATACGCCGTCCCGCGCGTTGTTGTCGCAGCTCGTAACGTTGCCGCTTTATATAACGCCGTTGCTCACGGCTATTGCCTGGTCCTGGCTCGGCTCACCGCGAGGCGGACTGATCAACATTTTCGGCCGGCAAGTTCTGGGGGTCGACGGCCTCTTGAATCTGCAAACTAGTGGCGGAATTATATTCGTCTCCGCACTGGCATACGTGCCGTTGCCGTTCTTGCTGGTCAGTGCCGCACTGAGGGGGATGGACCCATCGCTCGAAGAAAGCGCACGCATCCACGGGGCAACTACTTTCCAATCGCTGAGGTTGATAACGCTTCCGCTGATGCTACCGGCAATTCTCGGTAGTGCATTGCTCGTTTTCGTGCAAACGATGGGCCTGTTCAGCGTGCCCGCGGTCCTGGGTATGCCCAGCGGGATCTACGTTGCGGGAACCGAGATCTATCGCTCGCTCAACAATTTCCCGCCCCGGGTCAATCAAGCCGCCGCTTGGGGTCTGTTACTGTTGGGTATAACGTCTCTTCTCGTTTGGATGCAGACAGCCCTCCTCAATCGCCGTTCTTTCGTGACGATCACCGGCAAGGCATATCGGCCTCGCATTCTCGAGATTGGATCGACTAGATACGCGCTTGCCGTCGTCGCCTGGCTCTACATTACGGCGGCTGTGATCCTGCCCCTTGCGACGCTCGTGTGGGCCGCACTCGTGAATTTCATCACTGTCGACTTCAAGTTGATGTCATTCGATTTCCGGCATTTTAGGTACGTCCTGCTCGAATACCCCAAAACATATCTCGCAATGGAGAACAGCATCATTTTAGGAATCGCGACTGCCACCGTCGGATGCGCTCTAGGGCTCGGTACAAGCTGGATTATCGTGCGCACACGTAGCCGATTGCGCCTTTATCTCGACCAAGTCAGCATGTTTCCACTTGCCGTGCCATCGATGGTGTTGGCCCTTGGCGTGCTTTGGGTATATGTCCGGGCCACGTGGCTTCCGATTTACGGCACGATCTGGATCCTGCTTGTGGCCTATGTGACACATTACATTCCCATCTGCGTGCGGGCTGGCTCCGGGGCACTTCGCTCCCTGCACGTCGAACTCGAGGATGCGGCTCGCATTACGGGTGCGAGCTGGACAAAGATGCTTCGTTGGATCACCTATCCATTGACGCGCCCCACATTGATTTCCACCTGGACACTTTTATTCATCCTATCTCTGCAGGAAATCAGCTCTTCGATCCTCCTGTACACGAGCCGCACGACGGTACTCTCGGTCGCAGTATTCGACCTTTGGGAGGCGGGCAATGTCAACGCGCTGGCTGCCCTCGGAGTCGTTCAGCTCGCGATCACTTTCCTCGTCCTGCTCGGTTTCTTGCAGTTTCGCCGCGAGATCCGCGTATGAGCGCATTTCTGGAGGTCGAGCACCTTACCGCCGGATATGGACCGCTCGTTGCCGTCGAAGACGTTACATTCGCTGTGAGCCAGGGTGAGCATGTGACGCTTCTCGGCCCATCGGGCTGCGGGAAGACGACAACCTTGCGAACAATCGCAGGATTGGAGACCCCGAAGAGCGGGCGCATTGTGATCGATGGCAAGGTTATATTCGATGCCGACGAAGGCCGAAATGTACCGCCGGAAAAGCGCGGCCTTGCGATGGTGTTCCAATCCTACGCCATCTGGCCCCACATGAGCGTTTTCGATAACGTTGGCTTCGGCTTCCGTGTGCGCGGAATAGGGCGACGACAGGCTCGCCCAGCCGTCGAGCGTGCACTCTCTCTCGTCACCTTGTCTGCTGTCGCCGGCCGTCCGGCGAGTGCACTATCGGGCGGCCAGCAACAGCGCGTCGCGCTTGCGCGAGCCATCGCCTATGAGAGCAAAGTCCTTCTCCTCGACGAGCCAATGTCCAATTTGGACGCGCAATTACGAACGGAAATGCGTGAGGAGTTGAACGACCTTCGCCGCCAATTGGGATTCACCGCAGTATACGTCACGCACGACCAGGAAGAGGCTTTCGCGCTTTCGGATCGGATCGTCGTAATGCGAGGCGGACGCATCGAGCAACAGGGTGCGCCAAGCGAGATTTATTGCGCGCCCAAAACGTCCTTCGTCGCCGCCTTTCTCGGCATGAAGAATATCTTCGATGCGGAACTTTATCCCATTTCCGGCGACCGCAAGATGGTCGAGGCAAGGCTCGCGCCCGATGTCGTGCTTCGAGTTCTAAATTCATGGATAACTGCAGCAGCGTCGCATCCTGCGAGGATTGGCTTTAGGCCCATTGACGTGCGACTCGAGACTGCGGGTGCTGCGCCGGCGGAAGGAACCCCGGGCATTGTGACGCGGTCACTTTTCTTAGGTGACGTTGCCCACTACTATGTCCGCTCGGGACCGATCGAGATCTGTGCTCATGGCCGGCCGCGCTCTGAGATCGTGGAAGGTCGAGCCGTCCGATGGTCGGTCGATCCCGACCGCTGTGTGGTTCTTCGGGAATAGCATGCAGTGTAATGGTGGCGAACTGTGGAGTAGATGCAATGACGGCCGCCGGCGCTTCGACCATCCAAGATCGGCAGCGCGCTAATCGCGGTCTGCGCATACTTTGTCCGAACGGCCATCTCGGTTTCGCACCGACCAAACTCGGCAGTTTCCAGCTTGGGCTCGCGGCCGAGCCCGACCTGATCGCGTGCGATTCCGGAAGTTGCGATTGCGGGCCCGGTCCCCTGGGCTCCGACGGAAGTGCGAGTCCGCTTGCCTGGCAAAGGCACGACATCGAGGCCATGCTTCTCGGCGCGCGGCGACTCAAGGTGCCGATGATAATCGGCTCGGCCGGTGACACGGGGACAAATAGTCGCGTCGATCGCTATGTCGAGATCGTGAAGGAGCTTGCCGAACGGCACAGGATTCCGCCCTTCAAGCTCGGTTATTTCTACTCCGAGGTTTCGAAGGATGTCGTGCGCGCGAAGATTGAGGCAAACGATCCCATCCGTGGTCTCGACGGCCGGCCGGACCTCACGCTTGCCGAGCTCGATGCCAGCGATCGCATCGTCGCCGTTGCAGGCGTTCATCCGTTTATCAAACTGCTCGACATGGGTGCAGACGTCATCATCGGCGGCCGCTGCAGCGACTGCGCGATTTTTGCAGCCCCTGCGATCCGAAGGGGATTTCCGGAAGGCCTTTCCTATTTTTACGGCAAAGTCATGGAGTGCGCCTCGTTTTGCGCCGAGCCTTATGCTGGCAAGGAGTCCATCATCGGCGAAATCACCATGAAGGATGTAAAGGTGACGGCGATGTTGCCGGAACAGCGCTGCACGGTCGCCTCGGTTGCGGCGCACTCAATGTACGAGCGAGGCAATCCTTATTTTGAATTTTTTCTCGGCGGCCATATCGACATGCGCGACTGCGTCTACGAGCAGTTCGATGACCGTACGACGCGGGTTACTGGCCCACGCTTCATTCCAGCCGAGGAGTTGCGGGTGAAACTGGAGGGTGCTGGCAAAGTCGGCGAGAGGTATGTGGGGATCGCCGGCGTGCGAGACCCCTATACGATCTCTCGCATCGACGAGGTGATTGCTTGGGCCAAAGCTGCTGTTAAAGAGCGCTATGGTGACGAAGGTTATCAACTTACCTACACCGTGTACGGCCGCGATGGAATCCTCGGCGAACTAGAGCCAATGCGTAATCGTCCAGCTCACGAACTTTGCATCGTCGTCCAGGGCGTGGCGTCCACAGGGGAGATGGCTGAAGAGATTTGCATGATTGGAACGCGGCAGATGTTTTATGCTCGTCTGCCGAACGTGAAAGGAACCGCGGGCGGCGTCGCTTTTATGCTTGATGAGGTCATGCCGGCGACGCCGGCCTATCGATGGACGCTCAATCACACAATGCGAATCGATCACCCCCTAGAGTTCTTCCCGGTTCATGTGACCGAAATAGGAGCGTAAGTAATGATCGATGCCGGCGTGCGCGTTCGGCCACTGGTGTCTCTGGCCAAGACGATTCGGAGCAAAAATGCCGGCGTGGACAAGATAACCTTTGACGTGATTTTCCAAGACAAGGCGGCGTACGACGTCGTTCGCCGCAGTCGAGTCCTATCTCGCGAGGCCGTCTGCAAGATCTATGGCATATCGGATTCGCGCATCAGCGATCACGTCGAATTCGAGCCCGGGCTTGCAATCAAATTTACCATCTATCGAAAGGCGCCGAG
>DASPOR010000193.1 GCA_035625915.1 Alphaproteobacteria bacterium
GGCGAGCTCGCCCAATACCGCGAAATGGCCGCTTTCGCCCAGTTCGGCTCCGATCTCGATGCCACCACCCAGCGGCTCCTCAATCGCGGCTCGCGGCTGACCGAACTCCTCAAGCAGCCGCAATTTTCGCCGCTCAGAATGGAAGAGCAGGTCTGCGTCATCTTTGCCGGCGTCAACGGCTATCTCGACCCGCTGCCGGTCGACCGCGTGCGCGCATTCGAGGATGGACTGCTCGGCCTGCTGCGCAATCAGCACGCCGATATTCTCAATGCCATTCGCACGTCGCGCGATCGCGACGATGCGACCACTGCCAAGCTCAAGAGCGTCGTCGACAATTACGCAAAAACCTTCGCGTGAGAAGCCATGGCTTCGCTTAAAGACCTGCGCACACGGATCGCCGCGACCAAAGCGACGCAGAAGATCACGCGGGCGATGCAAATGGTCGCCTCGTCCAAACTGCGCCGGGCGCGGTCCGCGGCCGAGGCGGCTCGGCCCTATGCCAGCCGGATGGACACGGTGCTGGGCAATATCGCGGCTTCGGTCGCCGGCGTCGACACCGCGCCGCGGCTGTTGCGTGGCACTGGCAGCGACCAGAAACATCTCTTGCTTGTCTGTACCGCCGAACGTGGACTGTGCGGGCCATTCAATACCGCGATCGTGCGTCTTGCGCGCGAGCGCGCCGGCGTACTGACGGCCGAAGGCAAGGACGTAAAATTCTTCTGCGTCGGCCGCAAGGGTTACGATCAGTTGCGAAGGGTATACCCCAAGCAGATCGTCGAACTGGTCGACCTTCGCTCGGTGCGCGTTCTGAGTTTCGAGAACGCCGTAAGCATCGCGGCAAAGATCATCGCCCTATTCGACAAATTCGAGTTCGATATCTGCACGCTGTTCTACTCGCGTTTCCGCTCCGTGATTGCGCAGATACCGACCGCACAGCAGATCATTCCGCTGGCGTTCGAGGAGAAAGCGGCAAACGCGCTCAACGGCGCTGTCTACGAGTTCGAACCCGACGCGGAGGATATCCTTCACGATCTGTTGCCGCGCAATGTCGGGGTGCAGATCTTTCGGGCCCTTCTGGAAAACGCCGCCTCGTTCTACGGTGCGCAGATGTCGGCGATGGACAATGCAACCCGCAACGCCGGCGATATGATTCGCCGGCAGACCTTGACCTATAACCGCACGCGCCAGGCGATGATCACCAAGGAGTTGATCGAGATCATTTCCGGCGCCGAAGCGCTGTGAAACCATTCGCGAAGGGACGATGATGGCTCAACCAGTCGGACATATCACCCAAGTCATCGGCGCGGTTGTCGACGTGCGCTTCGACGGCCATTTGCCGCCGATTCTCAATGCGCTGGCAACGCAGAACCACGGCCATCGCCTGGTGCTCGAAGTCGCGCAGCAGCTTGGTGAGAACACCGTGCGGACCGTCGCCATGGATGTCAGCGAAGGGCTGGTGCGCGGCCAGGAAGTGATCGATACCGGCCGCCCGATCGCCGTTCCGGTCGGCGAGGGAACGCTCGGCCGCATCATGAACGTAGTCGGCGAGCCGGTGGACGAGGCGGGGAAGATTCCACACAGCGAGACCCGCGCGATCCATCAGGAAGCGCCACCCTATACCGACCAATCGACCGAAGCCGCGATTCTCGTCACCGGCATCAAGGTGGTCGATCTGCTCGCGCCCTATGCCAAGGGCGGCAAGATCGGCCTGTTTGGTGGCGCCGGTGTGGGCAAGACCGTCATCATCATGGAATTGATCAACAACATCGCCAAGGCGCACGGCGGCTATTCGGTGTTCGCGGGCGTCGGCGAGCGCACGCGCGAAGGCAACGATCTCTATCACGAAATGATCGAGTCCAAGGTCAACAAGGACCCGCGGGAAGGTTCGGTCCAAGGCTCCAAATGCGCGCTGGTCTATGGCCAAATGAACGAACCGCCTGGAGCGCGCGCCCGGGTCGGCCTCACTGGCCTCACCGTCGCGGAATATTTCCGCGACCAAGGCCAAGACGTGTTGTTCTTCGTCGACAATATCTTCCGGTTCACGCAAGCCGGTTCGGAAGTGTCGGCGCTGCTCGGCCGTATTCCTTCGGCGGTCGGCTATCAGCCGACGCTGGCGACCGACATGGGCGCGCTGCAGGAGCGCATCACGACCACCACGAAGGGCTCGGTTACTTCGGTGCAGGCGATCTACGTTCCAGCCGACGACCTCACCGATCCGGCGCCCGCGACTTCGTTCGCGCATCTCGACGCCACGACCGTGCTGTCGCGCTCGATTGCGGAAAAGGGCATCTACCCGGCGGTCGATCCGCTCGATTCGACGTCACGCATGCTTTCGCCGATGATCGTCGGCGAGGAGCACTATCAGGTGGCCCGGCGCGTGCAGCAGATTTTGCAGCGCTACAAGTCGCTGCAAGACATCATCGCCATCCTGGGGATGGACGAGCTGTCGGAAGAAGACAAATTGACGGTGGCGCGCGCGCGCAAGATCGAGCGCTTCCTGTCGCAGCCGTTCCATGTCGCCGAAGTCTTCACCGGTTCGCCCGGCGTCTTCGTCGAGCTTGCCGATACCATCCGCGGCTTCCAAGGCCTCTGCGACGGCAAATACGATCACCTGCCCGAGGCCGCGTTCTATATGGTCGGCACGATCGAGCAGGCGGTCGAAAAGGGCAAGAAACTCGCCGAGGCGGCGTAGCGATCTCTCTCCCGTAGCCTTGGGGAGGGGAAAAGAAAGAGCGAACATGGCCCTGCT
>DASPOR010000194.1 GCA_035625915.1 Alphaproteobacteria bacterium
ATCGCGAGGATCGGGGTGATGCCGATGCCGCTTGCAAAGAAATGGTACCGCTGCGCCGGCTCCATCGCGAAGTTGTTGCGCGGATAGCGCACGCGCGCGCGGTCGCCGACCCTCATCTTGTGGATCGCGTCCGACCCGCCACGACCGGCCGCCTCGTGCAGGACGGCGATGCGCCATGCGCGGCGATCCGCCGGATCGCTGACCAGCGAATAGGAACGCGTGATTTCCCCGGGCAGCACGACGTCGATGTGCGCGCCCGCCGTCCACTCGGGCAGCGACATCCCTTCAGGAGCCCGCAACTCGAGCTCGATGATGCGTTCGGCCAGCGGCGTGATCGCGCCGATGGTTATGGCAACTTCCTTGTGGCCGGCGCGGATGCTGGTTCCCGTCGCGGCCGTCGAGCGCGCAGTGAACTTCACCGGAAGCTTCGCCGGTCCAAGGTGCGTCCACGTGCTGAACTCGGGCTCGCCCATGACGACGAAGGAGTCGGTCATCGAGAGCAGCTCCTCCACCGCCATGCGCAATTGGGCCCGAGCGAGCGACGCCCCCACGCAGCGATGAATACCGTACCCGAATGCGATGTGTCGGTTGGGCTTGCGATCGAAGTCGACGGTATCGGCATGCTCGAAGGCGGCGCTGTCACGGTTGGCCGCCGCTACCATGAGGGCGACTTTGGACCCCTTGGGAATGTGCCGCCCCGCGATCTCGACGTCGTGCGTCGTCCTGCGGCCCACACCACGCACCGGAGTCCAGACGCGAAGAAGCTCTTCGATCGCCTGCGGGATGAGCTTGGGCTCTTCCCTCAAGCGCTTCTGGTCCGACGGCGTCGAAGCCAAGTAGCGGATGATGCTTCCGAGCGAGTTGGTCGTCGTGCCGTGACCCGCCTGCAGGAAAAGACGAATGACACCGGCGACGTCCTCATGCGTAAGCGCGCGTCCGCCCACCGGCTCGTTCAGCAGCGCGCTGATGACGTCGTTCGGATCGTAGGGGGTCTTGCGCCGGGCATCGATCACCTTGTCGATGTACGCGTAGATCTCGTCGTTGGCCTGCTTGTGCGCAATGGCGTCCCCCGCGGCACCGGCATGGATGATCCTGTTGACGATGTTCTTGATTGTTTCGCCGTCCTCGGGGGAAATGCCGAGGAAGATGCACTGCACCTGGATCGGCATGAAAAAGGTGAACGACGCGACGGCATCGGTCTCGCCCAGGGCGATGCAGCGACCGAGAAGGTCTCGCGCCGTGCGGCGTATCACCGGCTCGAGCCGGCGTATGCGGTCCGGTGTGAAGAACCGATTGAGCAAGTCACGGAAGTCGCCATGGACGGGAGGGTCGACCTCGACCGGTGCCCGCGGGGGCCGATCCGGACCGGCCGCATCCGGAATCGTCGCCTTCGCGCTGCTGAACGTCGCGACATCGAGCGCCGCCTTCGTGACGTCCTCGTAGCGGGTCAACGCGAAGAACCCGCCGAAGCGGTCGCTCCATGCCACCGGACACTTTGCCCGCAACTGCGCATGGATCTCGGTTGGGTCACCGTGATGAACGGGATCGAGAGGATCCCAGTCGGAATTGGGCGTCGACATGTCGCTCCGTGCATTGACGGAGAATGCGAAAGTATGCCGAGCCGGCGCGTTTCCCGTAGATGCATTTTCTTAGTCGAGAGTAAGCGGAACTAACGCGCCTCGCATGGCCAAAGGTCTCGAAAAATTGCCCCGACCCGTTAGAATCGACAGCCCATAAGTCATCGTGATGAGTCGCGCCCATGACGAATCAATTGCCGAATGCGGGTGGCGAAATCCGCAACGACGACCGCACCTCGCATACCGACGACGAGCACGTCGCCGATATGGTGCTGCTGCCGCCCCCCGAGCACCTCATCCGATTCTTTCCCATCGAGGGTTCGGCCATCGAGGCGCTGGTTGCTGGAACGCGCGCACGCATCCGCGACATCCTGCGCGGCATCGACGACCGCTTGCTCGTCGTGGTCGGCCCCTGTTCGATCCACGATCCGGCGGCGGCCCTCGAATACGCGCGCCGGCTCGCCGGGGAGCGGCGGCAGATGGCGGACACGCTTGAAATCGTGATGCGCGTGTACTTCGAAAAACCGCGCACGACCGTCGGCTGGAAGGGGCTCATAAACGACCCCTATCTCGACGAGACCTGTCGCATCAGCGAGGGTTTGCGCATCGCGCGGCAGCTCCTCATCGACATCGCCAAGCTCGGGGTGCCCTCGGGCAGCGAGCTCCTCGACACGATCTCGCCGCAATACATCGGCGACCTGATCGCGTGGGGCGCGATCGGCGCGCGCACGACGGAGAGTCAAATCCATCGCGAGCTCGTCTCCGGGACTTCCG
>DASPOR010000195.1 GCA_035625915.1 Alphaproteobacteria bacterium
AACGACGATGCACCGGAAGCGCTCGGAGAACTCGTCGATCGCCTTGTCAATCGGCTCGGGCCGCCGGCGGTATGCCGGCTGATTCCGGTCGAGAGCCACCTGCCCGAGCGCGCGCAGCGTGCGACATCGCCCACCTGCTCCACGCCCGAGGCCGTGGCGGGATGGCGGCAAACCCAGCCCCGCCCGGCGCGCCTTTTCGCACAGCCCCAGCCCGTCGACGCCATCGCCCCGGTGCCGGACGATCCCCCGCTTCTTTTCCGCTGGCGCGAAAAGCTCCATCGGGTCCGAAAGAGCGATGGGCCCGAGCGCATCGCAGGCGAATGGTGGCGCGGAGGCATGCCCGCCACGGCCGAGATTCGCGATTATTACCGGGTCGAGGATGAGGACGGGCGGCGCTTCTGGCTTTATCGCGAGGGTCTCTATCATCCCGCGAAGACGCCGCGCTGGTTCCTTCACGGACTGTTCGGGTGAGCGAATCTGCGCAGAAAAACGATGCCGATACCCAAGGCGGTGCGGCGATGACCGATTACGCCGAACTCCACGCGACGAGCAATTTCAGCTTCCTTCGCGGCGCTTCGCATCCGGAGGAACTGGCCGAGACCGCAGCAGCGCTCGGCCATCGCGCGCTTGCGATCACCGACCGCAATTCCCTCGCCGGCGCGGTGCGCGCCCATGCGGCGGCGAAGCGCCTCGGCTTCCGGCTCGTCGTCGGCGCGCGGATCGATCTCGAGGACGGCCCAAGTGTCCTCGCCTACCCGGACGACCGTGCCGCTTACGGTCGCCTCGCCAATCTCCTCACGCTTGGAAAGCGCCGTGTGGACAAAGGCGAATGCCGCTTGGTGCGCGCCGATCTTCTCGCCCACGCCGAAGGGCAGCTCCTCGCGGTCCTCCCACCCGGCGATCCCGGCGAGGATTTCGTGCAAGCGCTCACGGAACTCAAAGGACCGATCGGGGATCGGCTTTATCTCGCGGCCCATCATCTCTATCGCGGCGACGACGGACGGCGGATCGGGCAGCTCGCCGAACTCGCCGCCCACTGCCGCATTCCGCTGGTCGCGACCAACGACGTGCACATGCATGTGCCGGCACGCCGGCAGCTCCAGGACGTGCTTACTTGCGTGCGCGAGAAATGCACGATCGACACGGCCGGCTTCCGCCTTCAGTCGAATGCCGAGCGGCACCTCAAATCGCCCCGCGAGATGGCCCGGCTTTTCCGCAATCATCCCGATGCGCTCGCGCGCACGATCGAGATCGTCGAACGCACGCGCTTCTCCCTCGACGAGCTGCGCTACGAGTATCCCGTCGATCCCTGCCCCGACGGCCTGACGCCCCAGGACTATCTTGCGCGGGAAACCTGGGCGGGTGCGGCCGAGCGTTATCTGGACGGCGTGCCGGCGAAAGTCCGCACCCAGCTCGAACACGAATTGTCGCTCATCGGCCGGCTCGGCTACGCACCCTATTTCCTCACCGTCTACGACATCGTGCGCTTCGCGCGCTCCCGCGGCATTCTTTGCCAGGGCCGCGGCTCCGCCGCCAACTCGGCCGTCTGCTACTGCCTTGGCATCACCGCCGTGGACCCGAGCCGGCTCGATCTTCTTTTCGAGCGCTTCGTGAGCGCGGAGCGCAACGAGCCCCCCGACATCGACGTCGATTTCGAGCACGAGCGGCGGGAAGAAGTGATCCAATACATCTACGCAAAATACGGCCGCGAGCGCGCCGGGATCGCGGCGACGGTGATCTCCTATCGCGCCAAGAGTGCCGTGCGCGACGTGGGCAAGGCGATGGGCCTCTCCCTCGATACGATCGGAGCGCTCGCCGACACCGTATGGGGTTGGAGCGAGGATGGCATCGACCCCGCCCATGTGCGCGAAATCGGCCTCGATCCCGATGCGTCCCGCCTGCGAACGACGCTGTCGCTTGCACGCGAGCTGATCGGCTTTCCGCGCCATCTCTCCCAGCATGTCGGCGGCTTCGTCGTCACGCGAAGCCGCCTCTCCGAAGTGGTGCCGATCGAAAATGCCGCGATGCCCGAGCGGACCATGATCGAGTGGGACAAGGACGATCTCGACTCGCTCGGCATCCTCAAGATCGACGTACTAGCGCTCGGCATGCTCACCTGCATCGGCAAGGGCCTTGGACTCCTTGCGCACCACAAGGGCCTGCAATACACCCTGGCGACAATTCCAGGCGAGGACCCGGCGGTTTACGACATGCTGTGCAAGGCGGACTCGATCGGCGTGTTCCAGGTCGAGAGCCGCGCGCAGATGAGCTTCCTGCCGCGCATGAAGCCGCGGGATTTCTACGACCTCGTGATCGAAGTCGCGATCGTGCGGCCGGGCCCCATCCAGGGCGACATGGTGCATCCTTACCTGCGCCGGCGTAATGGCGAGGAAAAGGTCGATTATCCGTCCGAGGATTTGCGTCAGGTCCTCGCCAAGACGCTCGGCGTCCCGCTCTTTCAGGAGCAGGCGATGAAGATCGCGATTGTCGGTGCTGGCTTCACCCCATCGGAAGCGGACCAGCTCCGTCGCGCCATGGCGACCTTCCGCAAGACCGGAAAGATCCATGGCTTTCAGACGAAGATGGTCGAAGGCATGGTCGCGCGCGGATATTCGCGCGCCTTCGCCGAGCGATGTTTTCACCAGATCGAGGGCTTTGGCGAGTACGGCTTTCCCGAAAGCCATGCCGCGAGCTTCGCACTTCTCGTCTATGTCTCGGCTTGGCTCAAATGCCATCACCCGGAAGTCTTTGCGGCGGCCCTTCTCAACAGCCAGCCGATGGGCTTTTATGCACCCGCCCAAATTGTGCGCGACGCGCGCGATCACGGTGTCGCCGTGCGCCCGGTCGACGTCAACCGCAGCGACTGGGATTGCACCCTCGAAAACGCCGATACGCCCGCGCACCTCGCCCTCCGCCTCGGGTTTCGCCAAGTCAAAGGCTTGCGCGAAGCGGATATGGCGCTTCTGGTCGACGTGCGGGGCGAAGGCTATGCCGACCCGCATGAGCTGCAACGCCGCTCCGGCCTCGGGCAGGCAGCCCTCGCCCGCCTCGCTGAGGCCGACGCCTTCGGCTCGATGGCGCTCGATCGTCGTGCTGGGCTTTGGGCCGTGCAGGGCCTCGGCGAGGCCCCTCTTCCGCTCTTCGCCGCCGCCGATCGCCGCATCGCAGCCCCCGAGCCGGCCGTAGCACTACCGTCATCCTGGCTGGGCGAAGAGGTGACGGCGGATTACATGACACTCCGCCTCTCGCTCAAGGCCCATCCGCTTGCCCTTCTCCGCACGCGACTCCGGCGCGAGGGCATCCTCGCTCACGCCGAACTCGGCACGATCGAGAACGGAAAGCTGGTCACGATCGCGGGCCTCGTTCTGGTGCGCCAGCGGCCTGGCAGCGCACGCGGCGTGATCTTCGCGACCCTCGAGGACGAGACGGGTCCCGCCAACGTCATCATCTGGCCGGACATCTTCGATCGCTTTCATCGCGTCGTCCTCTCGGCACGCCTCTTGGCGGTGACAGGGAAGCTCCAACGCGAGGGCATCGTCATTCACGTCATCGCCGAACATCTCGTCGATCTCACCCATCTCCTCGCCGGTCTTGGCACCCCGACCGAGGCGCTATTTGAAGCCATACTCGAAGCACCGCTCTTTCGGAGCGACGTGATCAAGCACCCCCGTCACGACAAGCGCACCTTTCCCTCGCGCGATTTCCATTGAGAGGTTGAATTCCCGTCCCTCATTCGGCGAGCCGCGTCACAATAAGCGGCTTCGACCGGAGCGTGCGGTGCACGGGGCACTTCTCCGAGATTTCGAGGAGACGCTGGCGCTGCGCCTGATCGAGGGGCCCCAAAAGCTCGATGCTGCGCTCGAGCCGGTCGATCATGCCCTCTTTCGTCTCGCATTCCGCGCAATCGGCCGCATGGATTTTCTCTTGCGTCAGGCGCACGATGACCCGCTCAAGCGGCAAGGCCTTGCGCTCGGCATACATCCTGAGCGTCATCGAGGTGCAGGCGCCAAGGGCCACGAGCAGGTAGTCGTATGGGCCGGGTCCGCGATCGTTGCCGCCGACCGATTCCGGCTCGTCGGCCTCAAGGCGATGCCGCCCGCTCGCGACGATCTGGCTGTAGCGACCCTCCCTCGTTTCCGCCACGACGACCTCGCCGGGCGAACGCGGCTCCACTGCGGAGAGCGGCGATTTAGCATTTCGTGCGGCGGTAGATACCGGGGCGATGTAGCGCGACGCCCAAGCCGACAGGACATCGGCAACGTATGCGGCATCGGCGCGATCGCTCAACAGATGATCCGCGCGGTCGAGTGAGATGAAGCTCTTCGGATGCCGTGCCGCGAGGAAAATTCGGGACGCGTTGTCGATGCTGACGGTATCGTCCAAAGGCGAATGAAAGACGACGAGCGCCTTGCCAAGGTTGTGAAGTGCGTCTTCGAGCCGGTGCTGGGCGATATCCTCGAGGAATTGCCGTTTGACGCGGAAGGGGCGTCCGGCAATCACGACTTGCGCCTCGCCTTTGGCCTCGATCTCTGCGCGTTTATCGGCAAAGAGGTTGCCAAGGTGTGCTGCGTCCGCCGGTGCTGCAATCGTGGCGATCGCCACCGACTGCGGTAACCGAGCTGCCGCGGCGAGCACCGCCGCCCCACCGAGACTGTGGCCGATCAGTATTTTCGGCGCTTCATGACTGCGCTTCAGAAACTCGGCCGCCGCGACGAGATCCTCGATGTTCGAGGAAAAATTCGTGTTGGCGAACTCGCCCTCGCTTGCGCCGAGCCCTGTGAAATCGAAGCGCAGCACGGCAATTCCGCGCTCGGCCAGGCCGCCCGCAATTCGGGCTGCTGCGAAGATATCCTTCGAGCACGTAAAGCAATGGGCAAAGAGCGCATAGGCACGCGGTGTTGCGTCGGGCATCTCCAGGAGTCCAGCCAGTATTTGCCCGTCAGCACCCGGAAAATCGACACGCACTGCCCGTCGAGCCATGACACGTCCCCTCCTTCGTTCGGTCGATCATACCCCATCGTCCCCATTGGGCGGAGACTTTGCTTTTGCAGCCGGGCGACTATGATGCCGCGTCGCTATCTGGAAGAGGACGCGCCGTGGAACCCGTGAAAACAACTGATGACGTCGAGATCGTATCCCGTGAGGTTCTTTGCGAAAGCTATTTCCGGCTCGAGCGTTACCACCTGCGCCACAAGCTGCACCGCGGCGGCTGGAGCGACGTGCTCAGTCGGGAGATTTTCGAGCGCGGCAAGGCCGCGGGTGTGCTCCTCTATGACCCGGCCCGCGACGCCGTCGTTCTTATTCAGCAATTTCGCGTCGGTGCGCTCGCTGCCGGGCACGATCCATGGCTTACGGAACTTGTCGCGGGTGTCATCGACGATGGCGAGAAGGGCGAGCGTACGGTGGCGCGCGAAGCGGTCGAGGAGGCCAACGTGACGGTCAGCGATCTCGTGCCGATCAGCATGCACCTTACCTCGCCAGGTGCCTGTTCGGAGACAGTCCAGTTATTCTGCGGGCGATGCGACTCCTCGAAGGCTGGTGGCGTCCACGGTTTGTCCGCGGAGCATGAGGATATTCGCGTGCTCGTCGTGCCGTCAGCGGAAGCATTCGCGATGCGGCGGCGCCACCTGGAGATTTTCGATTCAAGCACGCTCCTGGCATTGCTTTGGCTCGAACTCGAACGGGACAATCTGCGCAAACGCTGGTCTTGAATCCGCCGGCGCGGTGGGTGTTATAAATTACGTCGGCAGCACCGCGAATGTTGTAAGCGACTACGCTCTCCCTTGATTGTGCGTTGGGGCTCCAGCTACTGTGCCCGTGCTTAAGGGAATTAGAACGAGTTCGGACGGGAGCGCTGAAGGACGGCAGGAACATGATTTTTCGTGACGGATTCGTCGCCGCGATCGGCAATACGCCGCTTATCAAACTGCGCCGCGTCTCAGAGCTGACCGGCTGTACAATCCTCGGCAAGGCGGAATTTCTCAACCCGGGAGGCTCGGTCAAGGATCGCGCGGCGTGGGCGATCATCAAGGATGCGGAGGAGCGCGGCACGTTGCGTCCCGGCGGCGTCATCGTCGAAGGTACTGCGGGCAACACGGGGATCGGCCTGGCGCTTGTCGGCAACGCGCGGGGCTACCGCACCGTCATCGTGATGCCCGAAACCCAAAGTCAGGAAAAAAAGGACATGCTCCGCCTGTGCGGCGCCGAACTCATCCTGGTCCCTGCGGTACCCTATAAAAACCCGAACAATTATGTGCATGTGTCGCAGCGCAAGTCGGAAGAACTCGCGAAGACAGAGCGCGCCGGCGCGATCTGGGCCAACCAGTTCGATAACACCGCGAACCGGCGAGGCCATTACGAGACGACCGGCCCCGAGATATGGGAGCAGACCCAGGGCAAAATCGACGGCTTCACTTGCTCCGCCGGCACAGGTGGCACGCTTTGGGGCGTGGCCACATTTCTCAAGGAGCGGAATCCGAAAGTCTCGATTGGACTCGCCGACCCCCTTGGCTCGACCAACTACGACTGGTTCAAGAATCATGAAATCAAGGTCGTCGGCAATTCGATCACCGAGGGCATCGGTCAGGGGCGGATCACGAAGAACATCGAGGGAGCCCCTATCGATTTCCCATGCCAGATCCCCGATGAAGAAGCGCTGCCGATTATCTTCGACCTCCTCACAGGCGAAGGCTTGTGCGTGGGCGGCTCTTCGGGCATCAATGTCGCCGGTGCAGTTCGACTTGCCCGCGAGCTCGGCCCCGGCCATACGATCGTGACGGTGCTGTGCGACTACGGCACGCGCTACCAGAGCAAGCTTTTCAACCCGGAATACCTGCGCTCGAAAAATTTGCCCGTACCGGGCTGGCTCGCTTGAACCCTAGGTGCTGTTGGCTGAAGGCAAGAAGGAAGATCGAATGGATTATGTGAACAAGGACGCCCTCGTGTCGACCGCGTGGCTCGCCGACCATCTTTCGGCACCCGATGTGCGGGTCGTCGACGCGTCATGGTACTTGCCGGCCTTGAAACGGGACTCCAAGACCGAGTACGCAGCTCAGCACATTCCGGGTGCTGTATTCTTCGATATCGACGAAATCGCCGATACGGACAATCCGCTACCCCACATGCTGCCGAGTGCAGAAAAGTTTTCTGCCCGCATGCGTAAGTTGGGTTTGGGCGACGGCAACCGCATCGTCGTCTACGACGGTGGTGCGATGTCGAGTGCCGCACGGGCGTGGTGGACGTTTCGCGTCTTCGGCCATAACGATATCGCAGTACTCGACGGCGGCTTCCGGAAATGGCTGCGCGAGGGACGGCGGGTCGAGACTAGCGCACCAAATCCGCGCGAGCGTCACCTGACCGCGCGCTTCAACCACGCGCTCGTCCGCGACGTGGAGCAGGTTAAGCGAAACGTCAATTCCGCGCGGGAGCAGGTGCTCGACGCGCGGCCCGCAGCCCGATTCTCGGCATCCGAGCCGGAGCCACGACCGGGATTGCGGGGCGGCCATATTCCGGGGAGCCTCAATCTGCCCGTCAATCTATTGGTCGACCAGGAGAGCGGTACAATGAAGCCGGCAGACGAGCTTCTTCGCCTCTTCAAAGATGCCGGGATCGACATGCAGCGGCCTGTCGTCACGACGTGCGGGTCCGGCATTACCGCCTCGCATCTAGCGCTTGCACTTCATTTGCTCGGCCACAAGGACGTGGCGGTTTATGACGGCTCATGGAGCGAGTGGGGTAGCAGGTCCGACACGCCCGTTGAAACGGGTGCCGCACCTCGCAAAGTAAGCTAGCCAATCAGGATGCGCATACGCCGTTATCGCGATGATGATCTCGGGCGTGTCGAAGCCCTCTGGCGCGCGTGCAATCTCGTCGTCGCCCACAATGATCCCGCGAGCGACATCGCCTTTTGCCAACGCTCCGGTCATGGCGACGTGTTTGTGGGCGAAGACGAACGCCGAAAGCTCGTCGCGACGGTCATGGTCGGACACGACGGTCATCGCGGATGGATCTACTATCTCGCTGTCGATCCCGCACATCAAAAAAGCGGGTTGGGTGCCGAGATCGTCCGACATGCCGAAGCGTGGCTCAAGGCACTCGGCGTGCGCAAGGTCCAGCTTCTCGTACGTGAGAGCAATGCGGGCGTGGTGGCCTTCTACGATCGTCTCGGCTACGAGCGCTCATCCGTCATCGTCATGCAACGCTGGCTTAATCCTCCCCAAAATTTGGGAGATTGACGATGTCGATCATCCCGCCGCCAGCACCCGATGGCAAGCTCACGGTTACCGTCACGTATCTCGAGATGACCGGCGCACCCCGGCGAGCGCCGCATCCGACCCCCGCGCGCAAACTCGCCTTGCTGCGCGCGGACACGGTTCCCATCCATTTCTATCGCTATCTCTACAATACCGTCGGCGAGCCGTGGCTGTGGTACGAGCGTCGCGTGATGAGCGATGAGTCGCTCGCAACCATCGTACAGGACCCCTCAATCGATATTTACGTGCTTTATTCGGAAGGTGCTCCCGCCGGCTACGCCGAACTCGATCGGCGAGGCCAGAAGACGGAGGAGAATGAGATCGAAATCGCCTACTTCGGGTTGATGCCCGAATTTATCGGCCAAGGGCTCGGCCGATATTTACTCGATTGGACAATCGACACCGCATGGAGTCGCCGGCCAAAGCGCTTGTGGGTCAATACCTGCAATCTCGACCATCCCCGCGCCCTTCAAACTTACCAAAAAGCCGGGTTTGCACCTTATAAGCAAATCACGAAGATCATCGACGACCCTCGTACGACGGGAATCATTCCACATAAGGCTTGAGCGAACCTCCGGCATCCCCCATCCCCCTAGCGCGCCAAGACCGAGAATGACAAGATGGTCCTCGACAATGGGGAAACGCCACTCAACTCACGAGAAAGAAGGCAAACCAAAGCAATGAAAAAGGAAACCTTGCTGACCACCGCCGGGCGTCGCCCACGGGAAAATTACGGCATCGTGAATCCACCCGTCTATCATGCTTCGACGATCGTATATCCATCGGTCAAGGCCCACGACGAATCCCGAAAGAACAAATTCGCCGGGGTCAGTTACGGCCGCGTCGGCACGCCCACGACCTTCGCCTTCGAGGAGGCGGTGGCAACGCTCGAAGGCGGTCACCGTAGCGTGTCGGTCTCGTCGGGACTGAATGCGCTCACGACTGCCGTGCTCGCGGTCGTCAAGGCAGGCGACCATATTCTTGCAAGCGACAGCGTCTATTTCCCCTTGCGCGTCTTCTGTACGGAGATGCTGACTCGATTCGGCGTGGAGACGACCTTCTACGATCCACACGTGGCTGGCGATATCTCCAAGCTTATTCGCAAAAATACACGTCTCATCTGCATGGAATCGCCGGGATCGGTCACCTTCGAGATGCAAGACGTGCCGGCGATCTGCAAGGTTGCGCGCGATGCCGGCGTGCTGACCATGATCGACAATACCTGGAGCGGCGGTCTCTATTTTCAACCGTTCAAACACGGCGTGGACTTCTCGATTCAAGCGGCAACCAAGTATATTACCGGGCATTCCGACTCCATGCTGGGCACGATCACAGCGGCCAATGAAGAGCATTGGCTCTTGGTCAAGCAAACCGCGACCAAGCTCGGTACCCATGCGGCACCGGACGACTGTTATCTCGGCCAGCGCGGTATTCGCACGCTCGCCGTCCGCCTCAGCCAGCATCAGGAAAACGGGCTCAAGCTTGCGCGCTGGCTACAAGGCCGGCCAGAAGTGGCGCGCGTCGTTCATCCGGCCCTGCCCCAGGATCCCGGCCACCGGATTTGGAAGCGCGATTTTACCGGCGCCTGCGGGTTGTTCGGCATCATGCTGAAGCCCTATGGGAAACCCGCGGTCGATGCGCTCATCGACTCGCTCGAAGTCTTCGGTCTCGGCTACAGCTGGGGCGGCTATGAGAGTTTGATCGTCCCCTCAAATCCCGCCTCGATCCGGACTGCGACACAGTTCGATGGTACCGGGCCCTATCTGCGACTGCATGCCGGCCTCGAGGATTCCGAGGATCAGATCGCGGATCTCGAGCGCGGGTTCTCGGTGTTGAATCGGCACGCCTGACGGGAGCGCCAAGCGAGCGATGGACAAGGCAAGGGACAAGGCGGTCGGGGAGGTCGTCGGCAAGCTGAAGTTCAATCGTGACGGCCTCGTTCCGGCCATCGCCCAGCAATTCGACACGGGCGAAGTGCTCATGCTTGCTTGGATGAACAAGGACGCCGTCGAGCAGACGTTGCGCACGGGCAAGGTCACCTATTGGTCGCGATCCCGCAAGGCGCTCTGGCGCAAGGGTGAGACCTCCGGGCAGGACCAGGAGCTGATCGAATTACGCTTCGATTGCGATGGAGACACGCTCCTCCTCGCCGTCGATCAGACCGGCGTTGCGTGCCACACGGGGCGACGGACCTGCTTCTTCACGGCATTTCGCAACGGCAAGCTCGAGGAAATTTCCGAGATCAAATCCGATCCCCGGGCCCTTTACGCCGATTAAACTGTCCCGTGACCTTCACTTCTCCCCCAGTTGGAGGAGAGGGTTGCGGTGGGTTAGCGAAGCAATGTCGAGCGTCCGAGTGGGCCGCATGCGGTCGAGAGACGGGAAACGCCGGAGCGGACCAAAGGCAAAACGCACTGCCAACGATGATTACGCCCACGCCATTCGAAGTCGAAGCCATACTCCTCAGCCTTCGGGTCGCGGTCTGGTGCGTGGTGTTGTGCCTTCCATTCGGGATTCTTGCCGGCTGGTCGCTGGCGCGGCGTGATTTCCCGGGCAAACAATTGCTGAACGGTGTTGTGCATCTTCCGCTCGTCGTCCCCCCGGTTGCCGTCGGCTATCTTCTTCTGCTTCTTTTCGGCGCGCGCGGTTCCCTGGGCAAATTCTTTCATGACGTATTCGGCCTTACGATTGCCTTCACCTGGAAGGGTGCGGCGATTGCTTCGGCCGTCATGGCATTTCCACTCATGGTGCGCGCAGTGCGGCTTTCGATCGAGGCCATCGATCGCGGCCTCGAGGCCGCCGCGCGCACGCTCGGCGCAAGCCCGCTCCGCGTTTTCCTCACGATCACCCTGCCGCTCACATCGCCTGGCATTCTTACGGGCACCATCCTTGCCTTCGCCCGAAGTCTTGGGGAATTCGGCGCCACGATCACCTTCGTTTCGAATATACCCGGTGAGACGCAGACACTGCCGCTCGCTCTTTATACGCTCAGTCAAACGCCCGACAGGGAGGCCGGCGCTCTCCGTCTCGTTGTGATTTCGATCCTGCTCGCCATGGCGGCGTTGATCGCATCGGAGCTTATCGCGCGCCGCTTGAGCCGGCGGCTCGGTGCGTAAACGTGCTCGAAGTCAGGGCCAAGCGTCAGTTCAGCACCTTCACGCTCGATGTGGAATTCGTTGCGACCGCCTCGGGAATCACAACGCTCTTCGGCCGCTCGGGCTCGGGCAAGACGCTCACCGTCAACGCACTTGCCGGCCTCGTTCGCCCAACCGAAGGCCGCATCGCGGTCGATGGCACTGTCCTATTCGATGCCCGACTTGGGATAGACCTGCCGCCTGAAAAGCGCCGGCTCGGCTACGTCTTCCAGGACGGCCGGCTGTTTCCGCACATGAACGTTCGTCACAACCTCGCCTACGGTATGAAGCGTCGAGTCGACGAAAACGGTATCGATTTCGACCACGTCGTAGCCCTTCTCGGTCTCGAGTCGTTCCTTGAGCGAAGACCGCGTGAGCTTTCTGGAGGGGAAAAGCAACGCGTTGCAATCGGCCGGGCACTCCTTGCAGCGCCAAGGCTTTTATTGATGGACGAACCCCTTGCCTCTCTCGACACTGCGCGCAAAGCGGAAATCCTGCCTTACATCGAGCGCCTGCGCGATGAGCTCAGTCTGCCTGTCGTCTACGTCAGCCACGCCATGGACGAGATTGTGCGCCTTGCGGATACGGTCGTGCTTATGTCAGACGGCCGCGTCATTGCGGTGGGACCGGTCGAATCGGTCATGAGCCGACTGGACCTGCGTCCGATGACCGGCCGGTACGAAGCAGGTGCTGTCCTCAACACGACGGTCGAAAGCCACGACGGGAATTTTGCCCTTACGACACTCGCCTTCGCGGGCGGACGGCTTTTGGTGCCCCACATCGAGGCGCCCGTGGGCGGACGGATTCGTGTGCGCGTTCGCGCCCGCGACGTATCGATCGCTCTCACGCCCCCAAAAGGGCTGAGCATCCTCAACGTGTTTCCGGGCAAGATCGTCGAAGTCGGAGAGGACGACGGCCCGCAAATCGATCTCCTGCTCGACGTTGGAGCGCCACTCTGGGCACGCGTCACGAGGCGCTCCTATTCCGAACTGGGGCTCGGTGTCGGTAAATCCGTCCATGCGCTGGTCAAGGCTGTGGCGATTGACCGGCATAGCCTGGGGCGTGGGAGCCGGTGGCGATTCCGCGAGGATCACGGCGGAGGAATATGACCGCCGGGCCCGTGAAAAGGCGCGCGTTGTTTTTGGCGCAAGCAGGCCTATATCAGGGAACGTCGGAATTGAACCGAACGGGGTGCGGCGATGCCGCCGAGTGAGGTTCGCGATGAAAATTTTTCGGACCATGACAAAGATTACGAGCGTCGTCGCTTGGCTCGCGTTGCTGTTTGCGTCACCAAATTTGATGGCACGGGAACGCTATCTCGCGCCGCAATTGGGCACGCTGCAATTGGGCACGCCGCAGTTGGGCGCGCCGCAGATTGCATCGCCCGTCGAACCCGGCAACGTGATCTCGTCTTATCGCTACAACCCGGCGCCCAAGCAGCTGTCGCCCGCCCAGGACCAGGAAGTGCTTGAGTACCAGCAGCAATTGCAAAGCCAAGAGCGGAACCTCGAGGAGGGTCAAGCCCAAAGCTCGCCCAATCCGTTTCAGCGCCAGCAACTGATGGATACGCAGAGTGAACTCAATCGGGTGTATAACGTTCTTCATCCGTGACGGTGAGATTGCGACTCGCTGCGAGCAAACCTCGGTTCTCGCTGATCATTGCGGTGACATCGCCAGCACGGCCTCGATTCCGACCGTCTCGCCCTGAATGTTCACGGGCAGCGGGCGAAATGGCGCGGTGTTCTGAATAGCGTCCATACCGGCCCGATCGAGCGCTGTCGAGCCCGACGACTGCACAAGACGGAGCGCGCGTAAATAGCCCCGTCGGTCGACGATCATCGCGTACTTGGCGACACCCGAGGCACCTCGCGCGGAATTTGGGTAGATCAGATTACTCAAGATGTCATCGCGCAGTGCGTTGAGATAGCGGTCGCCCCCGCCCTCGCCACGCATGTTGCTTTCAACTTGGACCGGCGAGGAGTCTTGGTTCGACCGCGGCGACGCGAGGGACGGTTGACCCTTGTTCGATGACGACGGAGGCAGGGCGGCGACTTGGGGGGCCGTTTTGTCCGGTGCAGCGGGCGGCGTCGGTGCGGGTGCTGGCTCCGGCGTCTTCGCAAGCTGCTGCGGCACCGGGGCGGGCGGCTGTTTCGCCTTCGGCGCCGGCGGCGGCAGAGTCGGTATGGGAATCTCTTCGACGGGTTGTTGCGCTTCCTTGGGCGGTTCTTGCGTTGGCTTCGGTGCTTCCGGTTCGCCCGGATTCTCCGCAGGCTTCGGGGCCGGCGGTGCTTCCGCAACTTGTTTGGCTGGCTCGGCCGGCTTTTCCTGAGGCTTCGGCTCCGGCGGCGCTTCTGTCGCTTGCTTGGCCGGCTCGGGTGGCTTCGTATCGGGCCGCTGCCCCGGGTTGAGGTTCGGGTCGCCGCCCGATTCGGGATGCACGAGTTCCGGACTCGGCTCCGGCGGCTTCTGAACGAGCGGTGGAGGCGTCGGTATCGGTGCCGGTGCTGGCGGCGGGGGCGCAACCTTGGCCTTCGGCGGCGGCAGCATGACGAGGTCGACGGGAATTGTCGGCGGCTCCGTCGGCTGCGTCCCAGTCGGCGGATGCACGAAAAAAAGAACGATCACGGCGGCGTGCAAAAGGAACGATACCACGCGCGCGATCATGCTGCGCCATTCCGCCCAAGGGTCGCGCGAGGATCTCTGCGACAGTGCGTTTTCAGTTGACCGCGCGTTCGCGGGGTCCATGGATATTCTCACCGATGCCGTAGCCGCCGCTCACGGCTCACAAAGGGACCGCAAGACTATATCAAATCGGTCCTACTTACAGTGCATCAAGTACGAATCTTGCGCCAAGCAGCCTGTGCTCCATTCACAAGATATTCCCTTGCCTGACAGCACAATGGAATTACCATCGTATGGAATTGGGCATGCTGCCTAATTCCACTACTGGGGGGAGTTCCGAATGACCACTGTCAAGAACGCAAAGGCGCGGCGCATGGCGCCTCTCGAAACGCCAACGGGTCTTAAGCCCATTGCAACGCGGGATATTTCCGCGGCACTTAACGTCCTGCTGGCCGATATGTTGGCACTTTACCTCAAGACGAAGAATTTCCATTGGCACATCTCGGGGCCGCATTTTCGTGACTATCATCTTCTGCTCGACGAACAGAGCGACCAAATCTTTGCGACGACCGACCCGATTGCCGAGCGGGTACGCAAAATCGGCGGCACGACACTGCGCTCGATCGGTCAAATTGGCAGGATTCAGCGCGTTCTGGATAACGACGCCGATTTCGTCACCCCGCTCGACATGCTTGCGGAACTTCGCGACGACAACTTGCAATTAGCCACGCATATGCGCGAGACGCACCTGCTGTGCGACGAGCATGGCGACGTCGCGACCGCGAGTTTGCTCGAGGTATGGATCGACGAGGCAGAACGGCGAACGTGGTTTCTTTACGAATGCACCCGGCATGGCGAAGGCGGCAACTGAGGGCGCAATCTGCGCAAGCGCCCTCATTCCCACGGCGAAACCAAGGCCCGTTGATTATTGATTGGCGCCGCCGTAGCCGAAGTGGTTGAACGGTCCGAACACAAAGCGTGTTTCGTCGGGATCGAACGTGCTGCCGTGAATCGTACTGGCGGACGGGCTTTTGTCCGTCTTGCCGTCGAGCGGGGGAAGACCGAGCACGGGCGCGGAGCTGCCCGCTCCGTTCTCATTGGGCTGGGTGAGCGACGCCCGATCGCTCGGCTGAGCAGACTGTCCGCCGCCATCCAAATGAGCGCTCGGGGCTGTTTCCGTGCCGAAAGCAACCGCCGGCATCGGCAGCACGAAACATGCGATCGGCAAAACCGCAAGGCAAAACGACAGGCATTTCATCGCCGACATGCGCGTTCTTTCTATCTTTTTGGTAGGGAAATTGCGCGACGTCCGGATTTTGCCGCGCGATGGTTAAGATTCGATTTGCAAATTCGCCGGCCGCCTCATTTCCGCCCAAATTGCCAGCGCATAATCGACGCGCTGGAGATGCGTCAGCCGGACGCTTATTGCGGCATTCGAGAGCGTCCGGAACTTTTTGCCCCGCTTTTGCGGGGCTTTTTTTGTTTGGAACACAAGGAATGCATGAAAGCGCGCGAAAACCCTGCCTCCACATCGGGCGTCCCGTCATGGAAGTCGACGAATGCGCGGCTGTTCGTGGCTCGGCGTCAGCGTCTCAATACGCGAAATCGCATTTGAACGACGATCGACGCCCGGCCTTGCTCAACTGTATATTGAAACCTATCGAACGACGCGCTTACCCGTCCCGCATCCGCCTTATTCTGCCGGACTCCAGGAGTCGTCGGGATCGTACACGCGCAGGGTGTCGACGAGGGACGCTGTCTCCTCGCCCAAGTCCTTTTGCATGACATGCCCGTCTTGATTGACCATGAAGGTCATCACGCCCGAATTTCGGTATTCGGCCGGCCAGGCGACCATCGCGAAGCCTCCGGTCATGGCGCCGTTCACGATGTAACTCTTGGCGCCACCCTTTGCGTGCGGTCCCTGTCCCGTAAGAATGCGGAAATAATACCCCCTGAACGGATCCCCCGGCTTGCGCCCGCGAAGGAACTCGCTTTGCTTCTTGGCGAATTCGTCGAGAGGGCTCGGACCAGCGACCTTGGCGGTAGCCTCGTTCCACCAGAGTCCGTCCGTATCGCCGGGCGTACTCTGAACATAGCGCGCGTAATGCACGGGCTTGCCAGCCGCCTTTAGCCGCATTGCGTATTCCCGCTGCGCCTTTACAAATGCTTCCAGTGCCGCGATCGCCCCGAGTTCGCCATATCCGATGCGGCGCGCGAGCATTTCATCGGCCCCCGCCTCGGCATCGAAAATCCATTGGTCGCCGTCCCGGACGATCGGTATCGGCATCGGCCACGCGTCTTTCCCGACGACCAGCGTAATGTAATCGTCGCTGTCGTGACGCAGGACGAGCTTTTCCTTGGCGTGTTTGTACACCTCCTTCATCCGCGCTTTGGCATACGCCAAGTCGGGACCGATAATGGCGTCCTCGTAATCATGGCCGACGAGATCGAGCAGCGCATCGGTATCGCCTTTTTCGAGAACTGGCATAAGCGCATGGGCCGCCTGCTCCGGGGTCGCAAAGCGCTTCGGGCCTTGCGCGGCCGGCTCGGGATTTGCCGCATTATTGGTGGGCGCCGTTTGCGCGACGGCAGCCGCCGTTGCGGCCAATAGCATCAGGACCGATCCGATCGTAAAGATGAGACGCCGATAAAGAGTCGTCATCGAACGCGATCCCTCCTACCGCCGGCGAGCACCGCCACCACCGCCACGCGAGCCGCCCCCGCCACGGCCCCCGCCAAGGCTCTGGTTGCCCCGGTTGCTTGCCCGGTTTGCGCTGCCGCCGCCGCGATTGGCGCCGGAAAACGCCCCTCCCCGCTGAGCATTGCCGACCTGGCCACCTCCACCGCCGCGATTTTGAATGCCTCCGCCCCCTTGCGTGCGCCCGCCGCCGGCGAGGTTGCCGGCTTGAGCGCCACCACGATTTTGAAGTCCGCCACCTTGGGCACCGCCACGATTCGCAACCCCGCCGCCCTGAGCGCCACCACGATTTTGAAGTCCGCCACCTTGCGCACCGCCGCGATTTGCAAGCCCGCTCTGGATTTGCCCCGAGGTCGGCCGTGTCGCAGCACCAGCACCCCCGCCACGCTGCCCTTGGCCTCGGGACACCGAGTTTCTGTCCGCCTTCCAACTATTTTCGGGATTGCGCGTGATGTTATTGGACAGGTTGCTGCGCTGTATGTTGGACGTGCGGTTTCCCACGTTGCTCACATTGACGTTCCGATTGACGTTGACGTCGCCCGAATAAATCCCTCCTCCATTGTTCCAGCCGATTGCATACCCGATGGCGGCGCCGAACATCGCACCCGTGAAGAAGGTCGCGGCGGGCGAGTAATAGTAGGGATAAGGTGGAGAATAATAGTAAGGTGGCGGATAACCGGGCGCCGGCGGAGTGACGATGGTCGTCGTATTATACTGCGGCACATAAACGACATCCGGGTTGGCCGACTCGATGACAATCTTTTGGTCGGCCTCCGTAACCTTCTGATGATCGTCCGATTTCAGATTGCCGGCTTTCGCGACCTTCTGCCGAAATGCCTGGATGGCGTCGAGGACTCCGGTCTGCTGACTGATGACCGAAGTGCCCAACTGTTCGGTCCAGGTGAGGTCCGCGTTCATCAATTGGATGACTTCCGGATAATTGAGCAGCCCCACGACGCTCGGATCCCAGGACTTCGGCGGCTGCGCATTGGGATCGGTTTTACGTTGGTCGAGCAGACGCTGCGCCTGCACGATCTGCACAGGTTGCGTGGATGCCGGCAGGACGAGGGCCAATAAGTCGTCCGGGTAGAGCGCGATACGGCTTACAAGAGTCTCGAGCTGGTCGGGCGATAGGTTCTCGTCGGAGCCCGAAAAGGTCGTCGTGGTCTCAGCCCCACCTTGAGCTGCCCCCGACGCCCCCGGCGCGGGTGCTGCCGGCGACGGCGGCGGTGCCGCTGTCTGGGCCGCAGCCGGCACACCGAGCGGAATTGCCACAGCCAGGACTGCGAGGGCAATGACCCATTGCCGCAGCGAAGCCAAAGCGCCCGCGGCTTCACCCCAAAAAGCGTGCGATTGACGGAAGTTCATCGCCCGGCGCGTCCCCCTCGGCGAACGGAGCTAGTCCTATTATCGCTAAATTAGCGTTATAAACTGCGGGATGGCTAGTGCGCATTTTGCGAGTCAAGTTTGGCGACACCCACCCTATTTGAGAACCTCACCGGCGGCTGCGTCAAAACTGGATATTCACCGGAAAACGAGGGGCGTGTAGGCTTTGAGGCGTCAGGCTTGAGGATTTGCGATGAATGACGTCGTAAAGATCGCGTCGATGCCGCTTTATATGAACCTGGATCGCATCGCGAGAGGGTTGGCAGACTTTGGGATAGGCCCGACCGATCCGATTCCGCCCGCGCAACTCTTCTCGCTCGACCAGTGGCACTATCACGGCACCGAGGCGATCGGCCGCGCGGCTGAGCGCCTTGGACTTGGGCCCACGAGCAGGGTGCTCGAAATCGGCGCCGGCGTCGGCGGCCCGGCTCGCTACCTCGCGCACACGGTCGGCTGCCACGTTACAGCACTTGAGCTGCAGCGCGAAGTCCATGCGATTGCCGCCGATCTTACCGAGCGCTGCGGTCTTGCCGACCGCGTTACACATATCTGCGGCGACGCGCTCACCTGTCCGCTTCCGGATAAGACATTCGATGCGGTCGTCAGCTGGCTCGCATTCCTGCATATTCCCGAGCGCCCGCGTCTATGCGGGCGACTTGCGCAAACGCTGCGCCCCGGTGGCTTATGTTACATCGAGGATCTCACCATGCGCGCGCCCTTTAGTGCCCACGATCTGCGTGAAGCGCGCGAGATCGTCTACGCCATCACGCTTACGGACATCGAGGACTACAAGAGGGATCTTCGGGCCGCCGGTTTTGCGGACGTGTATGCTGTCGACCTGACGGATGAATGGGCGCCCTACGTTGCCGGGCGGCTTGCCGCGTGGCGGGAGCGCCGCGTCGAAAAGTCGCGCATTTACGGTGAACAAGCCTACCTGGGACTGGAGATGTTCTACGATGTCATGGCGCGTCTCTTCGAAAGCGGCAGCCTCGGCGGAGTCCGAATGATGGCGCGTGCCCCCAACGCGATGCCGAGTGCCCCTTAATCCGAATCGCCGGTCTGTCAAGCGGTCGCTTCGCCATGGGGAGATGGCGCGAAGACGAGACCCAATGACCAGCCGAAAAAAAATCGCACATCGATGAAAAACTCGGATGCGCTGTAGATTTGGAAATGTCGGAATTGAGTAAATCCGAGGACCCAATCGGCGAGCAGGACGACCGTGAGCCAGAGCGCACCGACAACGGCCACCCGACGCGCACAACGCGCGAAGGCGCGATCCCTTGGTTCTTTCGTGACTTGCCAATAGCCGAGCGCCTGGATCAACACGCCCGGCACGGCCTCAACGATGATTGTCTCCAGAGGCCAGGAAAACAGCCAACCGGCAACGAATGTAGAAAGGAATGCGGCGATCCCGATGGGAATGGCGAGAAACCGTGTTCCGACGCTTTCCCAAGCAAGCGTCACGGCGAACGGCACGATCGCCCACGCCGTCGCGAGAGAGACCCCTTCCGCCACCCCCTCGTCGTGAACGTAGGCCGACATCGCCTCGTGCATCGAGACGGACGCAAGTGCAAATGCAAAGCTCAGACTCGCGACATATAGCAGGTTTCGCGGCCTGCCGTCGGGGGGTTCGACGTGGCGGGCCCGCTGCAGCAGTCTCTGCACGTGCTCCATCGCGGGTTCGATGAAAAACGCTAAAATCAAGCCGATGAGGATTGCGGGGAGAAGACTCTCCCAACTCGGATCGGCCAACTCGATCCGCAGGCCTCGCCATATGAATTCGGGCGACGCGGCGCAAATCCCGACCCAGAACGAGGCAATCAGCGCCGAGGCGGCTGCGAAGCTGGCAGCGCCCACGCGGGACGTGAACGATCGTGGAGCGCGCTCGACCATGGCACACCATCGCTTGACACCCAAGGCTTAGCCGAGCCGCGGCCGTGCCACAAGCAGCGTCTTCGGCACCGGCCCGTCGCTTCCTCTCGTGGAGAGATCGCGTGCTTGGCCTAAGTCGAGCGACGAAACGTGCCGCCGCCGATCATTGGGTGATGCCAAGTCGATTCAGCTCCCTCGCCAACATCTCGGCGATCAAGCGGTGTCGCCCGGCGCCGAAATGATCGTCATGCGGGACTGTCCGCTGGTCCGGCGGAAGCAACGCCGCGGGCGCTTCGACCTCTCTATCCCATCTCTCCTTGCCGATGCGATCGATGAAGGCACGCTGTGACGCGGGCAGCTCGTCCAGCATATCGGGTGGATAGAAATTCTCGGAATCGAGAAAAATCACCGGCACGCGCGCAGCCTCGGCCAGCCTGCCGAGATGTGCCAATGCCGCGCGGCGGATCGCCGTGTCGTCGACGCCGACGGCTGCAAAGTCGTGACCGAATCCAGAGACGATGCCGGCCAGGGTCAGAAGGTGCTCAACCTGCAGCACCGGCCGTGAGACGAGGAAATAATCCCAACCGGTTTCGCCGGGGCCGATCATGCCACCAGGAAGGACGCCCCATTTTGCCCACGCGGCGATTCGCCCCGGGGGTGGGATCACCAGTTCCGCCGCCGCCGCACCCGGCGGTTGCCAATAGCAGGGCTTCAGGATGGCGGTTGGGCGGTACGGCCCACGACAGGCATCGCGCGTCCACATGCCATTGTCGAGATAGACGATTGCCTTGGGCTTGATCCGCGGAACCCAGCGCTGCGCCAGAAGCAGCGCCTGCGCCGAGCTGTAGGCGGGACTCGCCGCCGTCACCACGGGCAGGTGACTCAAGCGCTCAAGCTCGCCGGCATAACTCTGTTCGAACGTCACGCCATAGCCGAACGTGTAGGAGTCCCCGACCGCCATCAATCCGCCGACAGAAGTCGGCGCACCGGGGCGGGCTGCACGAAAGCCGTTTGCATCCGTGTAAACGGGCGATTCGAACCAAGGCGTTCGCGTGAAAACGCCGCGTCCGCCGAGGCAGCTCTCCACTGAAGGCGCCAGCGTCCAGCCAATCTCATCGTCGAGACGGGCGAAAGAGCCGCAGGTATAGGCGCTATAGGTGAGTTTCGCGAAGGCGTAGTAGCCGAGCACCAGCAGCAGCAATCCCACGAACGGAATTGCGATGAGTGCCGCCCACATGCAAAGGAGCTTCGCCCCGCTCGGCACAGGCCGATTTCCATCGACGATTGGCGGCGCTTGTCGCAGCTTGTCGAATTTTCCGTCAGGCATTCACGAACTCCAGCATGTCGGAACCGAATCGGGTCATCCGACATCGCCCTTGAAATTGGAGGCGCTTTTCTACAACGTGATGCGACAAATTGAAAATGATTGAAGCACCGCTGTCACGGCGGACACGACGGTCGAACTCATGGTAGGCTATGAATCGCTTCCGGGCCGACCGGACCGTTTAGGAGAAACATCATGAAACACACTGCGGGTTATCTTCCTGCAATCGGGCGATTATTGCTGAGCGGGCTGTTCGTCTGGGCTGGATACGCAAAGCTTATGAATTCCGCTGGAACCGCGCAGTATTTCGCCGACAAGGGTGTCATTCTCCCCACTTTGACGGTTTGGATCGCGATCGCGGTCGAGCTTTTGGGCGGCTTGGCCATCCTTGTTGGCTTCAAGACCAGGTGGGCGGCAGCAATACTCGCGATCTGGTGCCTCATCACCGCCTTTCTCGTTCACCTCCCGGCGGGTATGGGTTCCGGCGACGCCGCCGCTGCCTATGACAACATGATCCATTTTTACAAAAACTTGGGCATGGCCGGTGGCTTGCTATACGTCCTCGCGTTCGGCGCCGGGGGGCTCAGCCTTGACAATGGCGCTCGCGTGAGCTGACCGTCGAACGTGCGGTGCCCAGCGGCTCAATTTCAGATACCGCGCACTGACCGGACTCTCGTCGGTAATACATGACCGCTTCGCGCGAGCTCACGGTCCTAATGCCGTGCCTCAACGAAGCGGAAACGGTCGCTCGTTGCATCGATAAAGCGTGGCAATTTATCAGGCGCAGCCGAGTCGATGGCGAAGTCGTTGTCGCAGACAGCGGCAGCACGGACGGCTCTCAATCGATATCGAAAGCGCATGGCGCCATATTGATCGATGCCCCAAACAAGGGCTATGGCAGTGCTCTCATTGCGGGGATCGGGGCGGCACGCGGCCGCTTCGTCATCATGGCCGACAGCGACGACAGCTACGATTTCAATAGCCTCGATCTCTTCCTGCAACGGCTGCGTGAAGGATACAAGCTCGTCGTGGGCAACCGCTTCAAGGGCGGAATAGAACCCGGCGCCATGCCCCCACTCCATCGCTATCTGGGCAATCCGGTGTTGACCGGCGTCGGCCGCGCGCTTTACGGAAGCCCGTGCGGCGATTTCCACTGCGGTCTCCGCGGCTTCGAACGCGACGCAATCCTCGCCCTCGGTCTTCGGGCGCCGGGCATGGAGTTTGCGAGCGAAATGATCGTCAAGGCAACGATAAGAGGCCTAACTATCGCCGAAGTGCCAACCAGGCTTTTTCCCGATGGGCGGTCGCGTCCGCCGCACCTCCGGCCTTGGCGCGACGGCTGGCGGCACTTGCGGTTCTTGCTCCTGTTCAGGTTGACGCGGTTTCGCAACGAACCATAATCCCGACGCTGAATGCAAACTGCCCCAGCCAAGGGGCCCCGTATCTCTTTTTATCGTTGCATCCGCGTCAGCACGTATATCGCTCGGATCGAATTTGCCGTAGCGTCATTGTACGCACGTTCGCGCCGCGCCGGTGTAAATGTCCTGTGCTAATCCGGCTCGGCTTCCTTTTCCCCGCTCGAACTCCACTTGGGTTCGGCGGGGTTTTTTTGCGCGCACGACGTTTAGGCCGGCTGCCAGGGTCGCCCGCGGCACGACGGCGCATCGGCTCGTAAGCCCTCAAAGAAATTGGCGCCGTTCTGAATGATGTCGTGCGATGCGCCGATGTCACTCGGGCAACCCAGCAGTACGCAATCCCTCTTCGTATCTCTCGACGTCTTCCCGGCGTCGATAGGGCCCGAGCGTATCCCTTAAATTCGAAACACGCAGCGCGGGGGCGAGTTGGCGCAATCGTGAAAGGGTCCTGCGGGCTTGATCCAACTGCCCTCCCAACGCGTTACTCGCAATGGCGATGCGCAATGCAACGATGTAATCGGGCCGGTCCCGCAGCGCCATCTCTGCCCACGACGACGCTTCGTCGTAGCGGCGGGCAAAGAAGTGGGCGTGTGCGGTCGTGGCCTGCATCCAACCGATGAGCGGATCGAGGGGGCTCAAGCGCATGGCATGCGCGAGATGCTCGATACCAGTGTCCGTATCGCCGAGCCAAATTTTCGCCCAACCGCTGTAATACCAAGCGGTGGCCAGGTTAGCATTGAACGTGAGGGCTCGATCGATGAAAGCAGCGCCCACGTCGAGTTCGTCAACGACGTAAGCAAGCGCATACCCGCCGCTCGCAAGGACAGCGCCATCGTCCCTTCCCAGCGCCACACCTCGCCG
Organism: Alphaproteobacteria bacterium; assembly: GCA_035625915.1. Classification (NCBI taxonomy): domain Bacteria; kingdom Pseudomonadati; phylum Pseudomonadota; class Alphaproteobacteria; species Alphaproteobacteria bacterium. The sequence goes on from DASPOR010000195.1 coordinate 23,565, forward strand.
GGCGAGCCTCGCGGTTTCAGCGATTTCCCGTGCGCGGTCTGTCATCCAGCCGCTGGACTTGCGCCAGCAATAGCATAACGCGGCCATGCTGTGCGCCGATGCGAAGCCGGGGTCGAGCTCGATGGCCCTGTAGAGCAGCCCGAGCGCCTCGTTCGTGCCCTCCCAAGTCACCTGATAGTGGCTCGCCATCCCGCGCAGATAGTAATCATAGGCGTCGAGGCTCGCGGTGGGCTTGCGCTCGGCTCGCTCAATCTCGGCCTGCTCGAGCCTCGGCGCAATCGCACCCACGACATTCGCCGTCACCTTATCCTGCAGGTCGAAGATATCTTCGGGTGCACCTTCGAAGCGGTCCGCCCACAAGTGGGCGCCGGTCGAACCATCGATGAGCTGACCTGCAATGCGGACGCGGTTCGCCGATTTCCGCACACTTCCTTCGAGCACATAGCGCACACCGAGTTCGCGCGCTGCCTGCTTTACGCTCACGGCGCCGCCTTTATAGGTGAAGCTCGAGTTCCGGGCGATTACGAAAAGCCATCGGATGCGCGACAGCGCCGTGATGATGTCTTCTACGATACCATCGGCGAAATATTCCTGTTCGGGATCTCCGCTCATATTTTGAAACGGCAGCACGGCGATCGACGGCTTGTCGGGCAGACTAAGCGCGAGTCTGGCGGGTTCCGCTCCGCCAGTGCCGTTCGAGTCCTTCGACTGTCCCCAGTTGACTCGAAAGACCCTGAGCGGCCTCGCGATATTCTTGACCGTGAGCTTCCCCAAATCCTCGAAGCTGAACGGCACCTTGTCGCGAACCTCGTCGCGCACCATCCGGGACACGCAGATGCCGCCCGGTGGAGCGAGTGCTTCAAGCCGTACCGCGACGTTGACGCCATCTCCATGAATTTCGCCGCCCTCGACGATGATATCGCACAGGTTGATTCCGACCCGGTAGGCGATTTGCTGGTCCTCCGGCAGTTCGGCGTTGTGCATACTCATCGCCCGCTGCATTCCGACTGCGCAGCCAACGGCCTCGACCACACTCGGAAACTCGATCAATATGCTATCGCCGGCGGTTTGGACGATTCGTCCGGCATGCTCGTCGAGCTTCGGTTCAATCAGGTCGCACCGAATGGCCTTGAGGCGCGCAAGCGTTCCGGCCTCGTCCACGCCCATCAGCCGGCTGTAACCGACGACGTCAGCGGCTAATACGGCTGTTAGTTTGCGTTCGACGCGTTCGGCCGGCACAGGCAATCCTCCTCGATCCTAGAACTGAAACCTCATACGGGCCTAAAGGTCGGCGTATTGACGAACGATCAATCGACAGCGCGCACCTGCAAGGAACTCGCCTTGTCCAATCAACCGATCGGAGACGGTTACAGGATAATGTCGATGCGCGGCAACACTGTTTTCTTTTTCGATCCAGCCTGCGCGCCATCGAAGCAACACGATACGTCGACGCGCGTCGGCGAACAGAACTTTGTCCAACGCGTCGCGGTCATAAAGAGTGCCCCGTCATCGACAAGCCACGTATCGAGCGATTTACGCTCGATCGCGGTTTGCGATTTGGCTGGCCCAACGAACCGTCCACGGCCCACCTGACGATGACGTCCTCCGCATGCTTTCGAGGTTTCGAAAGTTTATTTATTCGCGCAAGATACCGATGTGTATCCGGGCAAATACTTATTAGACTCGTGGAACCGTGACGAAGAATTCCGTTCGATCGATGGGGATAGCGGTGTACCCATTGCACTTAGGAGAATATCAGTTCGGTTTTGCCGCTGACTCGAGCGTGATCACCATCCGAACCAGATCGGAGAGTGAACGCGCCTGCATTTTTTCCATGACGCGCGCGCGATGAATCTCGACAGTTCGAAAACTTATGTCAAGGCGCTGCGCAATGGCTTTGTTGGGTTCGCCATCGACCACGAGTCGCATGATTTCATGCTGGCGCGGCGTGAGCGAATTGATCCGGTTCGCAATCTCCTCCAGAGCCGCGCTGCGGCGGCGGACCGCTTCATCCTGCTCGAACGCTCTTTCGACGCTCTCGAGCAAATGATCTTCCCGCAAGGGTTTCTCGAGAAACTCGAAAGCGCCGGCGCGCAGTGCGTCGATCGCGATCGGAATTGAGCCGTGGCCCGTTATGAAAATCGTCGGGATCCGCCACCCGCGGCTGTTGAGCTGCTGTTGCATCTGCAGACCGGTCATGCGCGGCATCCGCACATCGAGAACAACGCACCCGCGACGTGCCGGATCGTACTGCGAAAGGAAGTCGACGGCCGATGCAAATGTATCAACGGTGTAACCCGCCGTCCTGAGTAAGAAACTCAATGCCTTTCGCACGCCTTCATCGTCATCGACCACGAATACCGTTTTATCAGGCATCGCGACCTCGGTTCATGCCGCTCGATCGCAGCGTGAATATGAACCGCGCACCCCCGCCTGGGCTCTGGGAAAAGCTCAGTTCACCACCGTGCGCTTCGATGATGGTTCGGCTAATCGTTAGTCCAAGCCCCATGCTGTCTGGCTTGGAGGAGATGAAGGGATCGAAGAGATGGGACGCAATGTCCTCCGGCACCCCGGGTCCACTATCCGTCACCTCGATTTGGACCATCGTTGCATCGCTCATGCGCGCCGCAATATCGATCAAGCGCACTTTGCTCTTGACCGAGGCAATCGCTTCGATGGCGTTCTGAACGAGGTTGACGATCACCTGCTCGATCTGGGTCGGATCGCCAAGAACGATCGGAAGATCGGGAGCGAGGCTCACGCGTATGTCCACCTCATTTTGCTTCGTCTCGGGCTGCATGAGGTTGATAGCGCCCTTGATCAATTCGCCGATCTCGATCCCCGTGCGTTTCGTCGATCCGTTCTGCACGAAATCACGGAGCTGGGCGATGATCGCGCCGGCCCGCTCGGCTTGCTGGACCACGTGCTCGACTCCCTCGCGGGCGAGACGGACATCCGGCGTGGATTTGTTCAATAGGCGACCGCAGCCGCGTGCATAAGCCGCAATCGCCGTAAGGGGCTGATTGAGTTCGTGGGCGAGTGCCGACGCCATTTCGCCCGCCATTGAAAGACGAGAAACGCGCGCCAGCCGCGTTTGGTGTTGACGCATCAGGGCCTCGTTTGTCTTGCGCAGTGTAATGTCGCGAATAACCACGGTGTAATGCCGGTTGGCATCGATACTGAGCACGCCCGCGGTCAGCTCGATCGGAAAATTGCTGCCGTCATCGCGCCACGCAGTCAACTCCATTCCCGGTGCATCGGTCGTGGCTGCAGCGAGCATGCCCTCTATGCGAGACAACAGTTCCGCCGCAGGGATGAAATCGGCAATGTTTCGACCGACTATGCGTTGATGATCCAGTCTGAGCTGACGCTCGATGGCGGCATTGATGGACTCGATATGTCCCTGCGCATCGATGGTCATCACGCCGTCAGGGGCGGTCTTGAGGATCGTTGCAAGCTGGCTTTCGCTCACATGGAGCGCCTGCACCGTTCGCCGGCGCTCTCTCACCATTGCGCCAAGGATCAGGCCGGTGATCGCAAGTGTGAGCATGAGAATTTGGAAGGAGCGAACGGTTTGCGTGGACTGGTCTTGCAGCTCCAGTGCGACGAGCAAACCCCCTTGTATGCCAAGTGCTGCCCAAGCCGCGCCCACCAGGCCATGTTGCATCGCGATCCATATGAGCGGCAAAAACAGAAGATAAAACAGTCTAAAGGGCTCGTGTTCGGCGCCAGGACCGAACAGGAAAATGAGCATGGCGACAATGCTGAACCCTTGCACCACGATTTCCGCCAAGTGGCGCTTCCAAGTATTGCCGTGCGGCGCTTCCTTGTGTCCGAGGCGCGCAATGCCCAGGAGGAGCAACGGGGTCAGCGTGACAATGCCGATGGCGTCGCCTATCCAAAACTGTAGCACCCCTTCCCAGTAACTGGCGTGTGGAATGATTCCCACCAATACGTAAGTCGTCACGAAGCCGAACGACACGAATGCCGACGCAACAAGGACGGCGGCGATCAAGCAGGCCATGTCATAAGAACGATTGAGCCGGATGTCGAAGCCCAACCAGATCCGCAGGATTGCGGCACAGCCCGTATAGCCGACCGTGGTCGCGAGCGCCGTACCCAGTGCTGCCGCCAGCGGTATATTTGCGGCAGGGACGAACACGCTCGCCAAAAAATCGGCTACGAAGACCACGGGCGCAAAACCCAATCCGATCAGGAGCAGCGCCAACGTGAGGCCCGCAGGTGGATTCCAGGGCGTGACCTCAACACCATAAAGAGGATGGATGAAACTCAGCCAGTCGAGCGCGATATAAAAAACTATAAAGAGGGGAATCCATACGACCGGGAGCAACTGAAACTTGCTCGTCGCACCAAAGATCGCGTTGGCCGCGGCGCCCTTACTCATAACCTCGTTCTCGTCGATTGATAGCTGCCGCCACCGCTTCACGCGACTCTATTGCAAGGGGAAGAACGCTCACAATACGTATGAATCCTGACATCCTGTCAATCCCGGTGGCAGGGATTAACGGGAAAGCATTCCCATCGACGGCGACCGATTTTCTCCGCAGCCCATCGCCAAAAGGCCGCGTCACCGGATGGGGATAAGAACAATGGCTCCCTGGTTGCTTGCGGTGATGACCGTGGCTGCCATCAGCGAAGATATTCCCGCCATCTTCCTTGTCGAGCTGGGGAACAGGCTGACCCGATATCCAGATCGCCTCATTCCAGTCGATTGTCGTAAACCAATTGAACCGCTCGCCGCCTCTGCCTGCGGCGGCTGTCCACGCGTCAGGGCGCGGAACGATGCCAAGCCAGAGCCGGAGCCATTGGCTGCGGCCGGTAATATACCATGGTATGCTATCCATAGTCGGGTATAACGGCGAGGGGCTTTGCTACACCTAACTGTCATCGATTTGCGCTAGGCTTCTTCTCCCGACAATCACTGCAGAGAAACCTTATCGCCATGACAAAACAGGACAGCGAATTAGACCTCGCTTTCAGTCGCCGCAAGTTGCTTGCCGCAGCCGGCATTGGTGCAGGGGCTGTGATGGCTGCTTCCCTCATCGGTGTTGGAGAAGCCGAGTCCGCATCCCCGGAACGCCGATCGTCCGATCCGGTGGCAACGCCACCGATTGCCGGATTGCATCTGCAGTTCGGCGCCGATGCATCGTCGGAGATTGTTGTCTCGTGGCACACGCTGCAACCCGTTCGGCGTCCTCGTGTATTGCTCGGGCGTCTGGACGGCAAACTCGAGCAACACGCCGAAGCCAAGGAGACGAGCTACACCGACGCCAAATCAGGCCAAGTCGTTTATGCCTATCATGCCAAGCTCCATCGATTGCAGGCCGACGCCCCTTACTTGTACGCGGCATTGCACGAGGGTGCGGTGCCGGAGTTCGGTACGTTCCGCACCTCGCCCAGGGGTCGTGCAGCCTTCACGTTCACCAGCTTCGGCGACCAGGGCACGCCGACGGTCGGCAAGAAGTATGTGCCACCCACGGGGGTGACAATTCCGAACCCACCATTTGTGAACGACAATCTTGGCTCACCGGCGGCGAGCGACACCACGCTCGGCGTCGAGCGACTGCAGCCGTTGTTCCATCTCTTCAACGGCGATCTCTGTTACGCCAATCTCGCAGACGACCGGGTTCGCACGTGGTGGGATTTCTGGGAGAATAACAGCCGCAGTGCCCGGAACCGTCCCTGGATGCCATCCGCAGGAAACCACGAGAACGAGCTGGGTAACGGACCAATCGGATATCAAGCGTATCAGACCTACTTCTCGCTGCCGCCGTCGACCGGTCAGACCGACGTAACGCGTGGGCTTTGGTATGCCTTCACCGCGGGCTCGATGCGAGTGATCAGCATCGCCAACGATGACGTTGTGTATCAGGACGGCGGCAACTCCTACGTCCGAGGCTATTCCTCCGGCGCTCAGAAGACGTGGTTGGAAAAGGAATTGGCTGCGGCGCGGCGCGATCACAATGTCGATTGGGTCGTAGTCTGCATGCACCAGGTCGCAATCTCCACAGCCGACATGTTCAACGGCGCGGATCTCGGGATCCGCCAGGAATGGGTTCCGTTGTTCGATAAATATGGCGTCGACCTCGTGGTGTGCGGGCATGAGCACCACTACGAACGTTCCCATCCGATCCGCGGCCAGGAGACGAACGCCACCCTGACTCCGATTCCGACGGATAAAGCCACTGACATAATCGACACCACGAAGGGAACAGTACACATGGTGATCGGCGGCGGCGGTACATCCGTTCCGTCGAACCAGCTGTTCTTCAATCCGCCGGCATGTCGCGTCATCACCGCAGTCGGCGAACCCGACGCGGCGACCGGTAAGCGCGCGCCAATCTATGTGAAGGAGGAAGCACCCTGGTCCGCGACGCGCAACGCCGCGCATTCCTACGGTTTCGCGGCATTCGCCCTCGATCCGGGATCGCATCGCGGAGATTTCACCACGATCAAGGTCACGTATTACGACGTGGTCGGGACGGACGGTCGCCTAACCCCGTTCGAGACGTTCACCCTGCGCCGACCCCGCCGGGACTAGTGCGGCGAATCGGGCGTTCGCTAGCTTAGCCCCATTTTCCCCCACGGTTGGCGGGGTTTTTCTTTGGCGGCGGTCGTCTTACAATGTGGGCCGGCTTTGGCAGGTTAGACGTGAAAGCATGCTTGAGCATTTGAAAGCCAACAACCGCGCCTGGGCAGCGCGCATGGTCGCCGGAGATCCTGGCTTCTTCCGCCGCCTTGTTGCGCAGCAGGCTCCCGAATATCTCTGGATCGGCTGTTCCGACAGCCGCGTTCCCGCCAACGAGATCGTCGATCTCGACCCGGGTGAACTCTTCGTACACCGCAATGTCGCCAATCTGGCGCCGCCGCAGGACGCAAATTACCTCTCGGTGCTCCAATTCGCGGTCGACGTGCTGAAGGTGAAACACATCCTTGTGGTGGGACATTACGGTTGCGGAGGTATCAGTGCTGCGGTCGACGGCCGACGGCGCGGGCTCGTCGATCACTGGCTTCATCCGATCCGCGAAGTGCGCGAAGAGCATCGTGATTCACTTGAGGCGATTGCCGATCCGCAGGCCCGCCTCGATCGCCTTTGCGAGCTCAACGTTATTCGGCAGGTCCGAAACGTCGCGTCCGACGTTTTCGTGCATGACGCCTGGCAGCGCGGTCAAGATCTCCGCATTCACGGCTGGGTCTATTCGTTGGCAAACGGATTGGTGAACGACCTGAACGTGACCGTGGGGCCACGCGACCGCGCACCCTAATGAAAGGCGCTACCGGACTGACGGCGAACCCATTGGACGAAGGCGGTTGCTATCGGCGTTCAGGACGCGCCCGACCCGTTCGGCTCACCTGCCCCGCCTCCTCCCTCCTGTGATGCAGGCAGGTTCGACGCGCGATGGAGGTGCCGGCCGTCTTTCACGCGGGCCTTCTCATTCGACTTCCTGGGCCGTCACCCAGTCGAAAGCACTCCGCTCGACGACGAGTTGGACATGCGCGCTGATGACGACGTGACCGCATTTCACGCGGATCAGCTCGCCTGCCTTCGGTGTCCGCCCGTCGATGATGGAGTTGGAACTGACCTCACTGCCATCCTGCCGTTTCACGGTGACTTTGTAGGGCATTGCAGCCGCCTCCCTATCCCGCCCGAGAGCTTAGCACGCCTCGACGACGGCCTGGGGGGCGAAGGTGGCGCGAGTGGGGACAGGCAACGCTTTACGGCAAAGGGGGCAAAACGCGGGTAGCGCTTATCTCAAAAGCCTCTTATGACGAGCGGCTGGCGCTTCGCGGCGAGGCCGGGTCCGACGCGTTGGATAGAGGGGCGAAGTCGGCGCTCGTGCGGGATCGCCTCGGGCGCGCATCGGCGTCGACGACGAGCCGTTTGGCTTACGCACCGTGATCGCGGTGGAATCGAAATAGACGGCTTTGGCGGTGTCGCCTCCTTTTACCTTATCGAGATTATGGAAATTATCGCTGACTCGAAAAGTTACTGTCGATCTGTCGGACCGCTTTAGGGTCGCCATGCGAGTCTGATAGTCGACCGCTTCAACTGCGGCGGTAACCGTTCGTGTGTTAAGAATGACGACTTGAGGTCTCGATCCTTCCTGGGTTCTTCCGTCATCCGAAGCGCGGTAAGGCTCAGCCCAAACAAGGCTATGAAAGCGGTAATTCTCCCGCTGAAACGGGGATTGATTGCACGTGTTTTCATATGGTCCCCCTTTTTCCCGTGAGGCGACCTTATACAGGGGCAACCAATGCAAGCATGGTGCTGCCCACTGGCAACCCATGCGTGCTGGAGGTGCATATACCTATTTGACCTTATCCAGAGAGAAAGTGTGATCTGGGCATTTGACCTCGTCGGTATGGTAGATAACCGTAGCCTTATCCCCAGAAAATTCGCCCGTTAGCCTCCCGTGATTTCCAGTGACCTTACCGTCGGGCGCCACGTGGCCTGCAATATTGCCCGGGGAACCGCCCGGGAGGATCCGCTCTCCGGTAATGGCGCCATCGGCTATGTTGAGCGTCATCTCTTCGGTCGGGCACCCGCCCGCTCTTTCTGAGTGACTTTTGCCCTTCCATTGGCCGTCAAACGATCCAGCCGCGAGGAGAGTGCCCGCTTGGAAAGAGGTCGCTATTATGACTGCGTAAATTGCGCGTCTCATCGTCCCCATCCCTGGTTGTGATTCGGCATATGACCAATAAGACCGGGGCACAGGAAGGTGATTCCTGAATACGCACTGCCTGCAAGTCGAGTATGCGCCGACTCCGGTCCATCAGCAAAAGAAAAGCCCCGCCGACTGTGGGTCGAATGGAGGGCGGGGCAAGGGTTTTTGTGCGGTTGCAGTCTATTGAGCACGACGGATGCGGTCACGCAGCCTGCCCATACAAATTACTACCTTGCTATCGTGTCTTCAGGCTAAGCAAGGAATGCCCCGCTGACCAAGAGGAAAGGCAGGGCTAGGTCATCGTCATCTCACCGCTTGAGGGGATGCTTGACAGACGACGGCAAGTCTCTCACGCGCGACCCGAATGCCAGCGAGTTTATTCAAAAAGTACAGCCCCGCCGAAGCGGGGCGGCAACTCCGACTTTTCACAAAATCCCGAGGTCGGGCTTTCACGTTGACGGTATATCCCGGCTGACCGATGTGCCGGATGCGGGCCTTGTGGTAGCGCGGCATCTGGCTCGCGTTGGCCGTCCATGTTAATAAAATCAACCATAATGTGCGGTCGAAAAAATTAACATGCGGACGCCGTGATCGAAACCGGCGCAATGCATAGGCGACTACAGTCTGATGGGCGTAAAAAGTGGCTACCTTCATGGGGTTAGCGGCATCCCGGACAGATCGACTAAGCTTCTCGAACCAACTCTATCCTGTGGCCCTTCTTCTCGAATGTCAGAGCAAGCGAGCGTCGGTGTTCGTCAAACCACAGGGCACCATTGACAAAGCTCTCGAACGAGTACCCCCTTCCCTGAATCGTCCTGCGGGCGATCCTGGTGGATTTCTGGCTCAGCGATCGCGCCGAGAGCGTGGCGAGCTCGCCGGTATAAGGATCGATGATGTGCGGATGATTCAATATTTCGTCATTCCAAAAGTTGGCGCTGATTGCATCGCCGGGAACGGTCCGTTGACCAGTTGGACCGGTCACCAGAAAGTTGCCGCTCTCGTCGCGTTTTGCCATGACATGCGACGTATCGCCATCGTCGTTGGTAATGTATTCGAAGGCGACTAACTTGCCATCCTTCCAGTCTTCCTCTCCGCATTGCTGGAACCGATAGAGCGTCACGAATGCCA
>DASPOR010000196.1 GCA_035625915.1 Alphaproteobacteria bacterium
CGACGGCCTCACGAGCGTGCTTTCCGACGTGCGCGCGGCGGTCGAGGACTGGCGCGAGATGCGCGCGCGCATCGGCGACCTTCTCGCCCATCTCGACGGCGTCGAACTTCCCCTCCCACCGCCGGAAGTCGCGGAAGCCAAGGAATTCCTGCGATGGGTCGAGGACAACCACTTCACGTTCCTCGGCTACCGCGAGTACGACTTCGTCGGTGCCGGGGACGCGGCGAAGATGGAGGTAACGCCATCGACCGGCCTCGGCATCCTGCGCGACGACACCGAACTCGTCTATCGCGGCCGGCGCAACATGTCTGCGTTGCCGCCCGACGTGCAGGCGTTTTTGCGCCAGCCCATGCTGCTCACGGTCAACAAGTCCGACCGCCGCTCGACCGTGCATCGCTCGACTTATCTGGACGTGCTGACCATCAAGAAGTTCGGCGACAAAGATGAAGTCACGGGCGAGCGGATTTTCATCGGTCTCTTCACGTCGGCTGCCTACAACCGAATTCCGCGCGACATTCCGCTCTTGCGCCGGAAGGTGGCAAACGTGGTGTCACGCTGCGGCTTTGCACCCAACAGCCACGACGGCAAAGCACTTCTCCACATCCTCGAAACCTATCCGCGGGACGAACTGTTCCAGATTGAAGAAGGCGAACTCTTCGATATTTCGATGGACATCCTGCATCTGCAGGAGCGCCAACGCATCGCACTCTTCGTGCGCAAGGACCCGTTCGAGCGCTTTGTCTCCTGTCTCGTCTATGTGCCGCGCGATCGCTACAACACCGAACTGCGCGAGCGTTTCGGCGCCATTTTGGAGGAAGCATTCAACGGCACCGTCAGCGCCTTCGAGCCCGAGCTCGGGACCGAAATGATGCTGGCCCGCGTCCATTTCATCGTCACGACTACGCTGGGCGAAATCCCCGATTTCAGGATCGAGGACATCGAAGCCCGGTTGATCGAAGCCGCCCGCTCCTGGATCGACAAGCTCAAGTCCGCCTTGATCGAGACCAAGGGTGAAGAGGCCGGCTTGAGGCTCTTCCGTCGCTACGCCCATGCCTTCCCGACGGACTATCGCGAACGCTTCAAGGCTCCGCTTGCGGTCGTCGACATCGACAAGATCGAATCGGTGCTGGCGAGCCAGGATGTAGGGATGCATCTCTATCGCACGATCGAGGCGGCGGATAACGAAATCCGATTCAAGATCTACAATGCCCGCGGCGCCGTGGCACTTTCGGACATCCTGCCGATGCTAGAGGATATGGGCCTGCGCGTGCTGCAGGAAGTGCCCTTCCTCGTCGAGCCGCACGGTGCGGACCCGGTCTATCTGCACGATTTCGGCATGATGCGCGCCGATGGTGCCGCCATCGACCTCGAAGCGCTGCGCGACGACTTCCAGGACGCATTCGCGCGCATCTGGTCGGGTTCGATAGAGGCCGACGGTTTCAACCGGCTTGTGCTGATGGGTGGGCTCGCGTGGCGCGAGATCGTCATCCTGCGCGCCTATTGCAAGTATCTGCGTCAGACCGGGATCGCCTTCAGTCAGAGCTATATGGAGGAAACGCTCACCCACAATCCGGGCTTGGCGCAACGCATCGTCCGGCTCTTCCTGACGCGCTTCGATGTCGCGAGCCAGAAGGACGCCGACGCGCGCGCGACGTCCATCCGCAAGGAGATCGAGCAAGGCCTCGACAAGGTCGAAAGCCTTGACGAGGACCGCATCCTGCGGCGCTTCGTCAATCTCGTCGAATCGACCGTGCGGACGAATTATTTCCAACGCGACAAGGGCGGAAAGCCGAAACCGTATTTTTCCGTGAAGCTCGACAGCCACAGGGTCGACGAACTGCCGGAGCCGCGCCCGCTCGTCGAGATCTGGGTCTACAGCCCGCGGATGGAAGGCATCCATTTGCGCGGCGGCAGGGTCGCGCGCGGCGGTATTCGCTGGTCGGACCGGCGGGAGGACTTCCGCACCGAAATCCTCGGCCTCATGAAGACTCAAATGGTGAAGAACACCGTCATCGTGCCGGTGGGCTCGAAGGGCGGCTTCGTCGTGAAGCGCCCGCCGGCGGATGGCGGGCGCGAGGCGCTGATGGCCGAGGTGATCGAGTGCTACCGCACGCTGATGCGCGGCATGCTCGACGTGACCGACAACATCAAGCAGGGCAAGATCGTCCCGCCCGTGGATGTGGTTCGCCGCGACGAGGACGATCCCTATCTTGTGGTCGCGGCCGACAAGGGTACCGCGACGTTCTCGGATATCGCGAACGCCGTCAGCCGGGATGAATACGGCTTCTGGCTAGATGATGCCTTCGCCTCCGGCGGCTCGGCGGGCTACGACCACAAGAAGATGGGTATTACCGCGAAGGGGGCCTGGGAAGGGGTCAAGCGCCACTTCCGCGAGCTTGGCCGGGATATCCAGAGCGAGGATTTCACGGTCGTCGGCATCGGCGATATGTCGGGCGACGTGTTCGGCAACGGCATGCTGCTCTCCAAGCACATCAAGCTGCTCGGCGCCTTCAATCATCTCCACATTTTCGTGGACCCGGACCCCGATCCCGCCGCGAGTCTCGCCGAACGGCAGCGGCTCTTCGATCTGCCGCGGTCGAGCTGGACGGACTATGACGGGAAGCTGATCTCGAAAGGCGGCGGTGTCATCGATCGCAAGGCGAAATCGATCAAGGTCTCGCCGGAGGTAAAGGACGCCTTCGATATCGCGAAGGATAACGTAACCCCGGCCGAGCTTATCCAGGCGATGCTGCGGGCGCGAATCGATCTTTTATGGTTCGGCGGCATCGGAACCTTCCTCAAGGCGCGCGCCGAGAGCAACGCCGAGGCGGGCGACCGTACCAACGACGCGCTCCGCGTCAATGCCGAAGACGTTCGCGCGAAGGTGATCGGCGAAGGGGCCAATCTCGGCGTCACCCAACGCGCGCGCGTCGCCTACGCGCTCGCGGGCGGGCACATCAACACTGATGCGATCGACAATTCCGCCGGCGTGGACACGTCGGACCACGAAGTCAATCTCAAGATTCTTTTGGGCGACGTCGTTTCGCGCGGCGACATGACCATGAAGCAGCGAGACCAGCAGCTTCAGGCCATCACCGACGAGGTGAGCACCCATGTGCTCGACGACAACTATCAGCAGACCCAAGCACTCAGCGTCGCCGAGCGGGAGGGCTTGGCGCTGCTCGACGAGCAAGTCCTGCTGATCCGCCGGCTGGAGCGCAGCGGCCGGCTCAATCGCACGATCGAGGCACTGCCGAGCGACGAAGAACTGCTCGAGCGCGCGGGATCGGGCAAGGGCCTCACGCGAGCCGAGCTGGCAGTGATCATGGCCTACGCCAAGCTCGATCTTTACGACCGGCTCCTGCCGACCGACCTGCCGGACGATCCGATCCTGGTCGACGACCTCGTGACATACTTTCCGGGGCCCTTGCACAAGCCCTTCCGCGCGCCGATCGAACGGCACAGCCTGCGCCGTGAAATCATCGCAACCGTCGCGACGAACAGCCTCGTCAATCGCGCCGGCATTACGTTCTCGAGCAAGATGGAAGAAAAGACCGGCATGTCGGTCGCCGACGTGGCGCGGGCCTACACGATTTCGCGGAACGCCTTCAACCTCGGCCGGTTGTGGAGCGGCATCGAGTCGCTCGACAATAAAGTCGGTGCAGAGGTCCAAATGGCCATGCTGATCGAAATTCGCCATGCGATCGAGCAGGTCAGCCAGTGGTTTCTCACGCACGGACGCCACCCGCTCGACGTCACGCGCAATGTCGCCGATTACGGCCCCGGGATCGACGCCCTATGGTCGGTCGTCGACAGTATCCTCTCGCCCGAGGACCGTGCCGCATTCGACAAGCGCGCCGGCGGCTATACGGCGCAAGGTGTGCCCCCCGAATTGGCGCGACCGGTCGCTGGCCTCGACTTCCTGGTTTCGGGCTGCGACATCGTGCGCGTGGCGCAGGCGAGCGGGCACGCTGCTGAGGATGTCGGCCGCATCTATTTCGCGATCGGGGCGAGATTCGGCATCGACTGGCTGCGCAGTGCCGCCGAACATCTCGCGGTCCAAGGGCATTGGCAGAAGCTTGCGATCGCCGCGATTGTCGACGATCTCTACGCGCACCAGAGCGAGCTCGTGACGCGCGTACTCGATTCCTCGCACACGGCCCCCGCCGCCAACGGTGCGGTTGAGGCGTGGGTGGAGGCGCGGGCCTCCGCGGTCGAACGAGCGCAAAGCGTGATTGCCGACATAAAAGGTGCGGGCCAGCCGGACCTTGCCATGCTCGCGGTCGCCAACCGCCAGCTACGCAGCATGATGGTCTAGATCGTGATTGGTTCGACTCGACTCGTTCCAACCCATCCGGTTCCGGGCACGGCTCGGCGTCGGCTCGTCGACCTCGCACGAGCCCGTGTCTGCGCGGCACGCACAAGGAGGCCCGTTCGCTTGCGCCGGCGCGAGGGAGGGGCGAGGCCGGTTCGTTCTTATCCGATCTCGCGTTAAGTGCAGAGCCCTTCCGGCACGCTGGAGGATCGACGGGAGCCCGGACGCAACGCCGCGGCCATCGCCGCCTGGTGCGTTTACGATTTCGGGATCGCGGCCTGGCCGGTCGTGATCGCCACGTTCGTGTGGGGTGTCTATTTTTCGACCGGCATTGCGCACTCTTCGGAAGAAGGTGCCGCCCGCTGGGGCGCGACGCTCTCGATAGCGGGCTTCGTCGTGGCCGTCCTTGGCCCCATGCTCGGTGCGATCGCCGACCGCGCCGGCCGCCGCAAGCCTTGGATCGGCGTATTCGCGACCGTGTGCGTTGTGGCGACCGCGTCCTTGTGGTTTTCCCGCCCCACACCGGAATCGGCCGCGCGCACGCTTCTCCTCGTGGTGCTTGGCAGCGTCAGTTACGAGTTCGGCGTCGTCTTCTACAACGCCAGTCTGCGCGACGTAGCACCGCCGTCGATCCTCGGACGCGTCTCCGGCTGGGGTTGGGGATTGGGCTATGTTGGCGGGCTTGGCTGTCTCGCGGTCGCCCTCGTGACGCTCATCAAGCCGACACCGGCACTCTTCGGGCTCGACAAGGTGGCGGCGGAGCCGGTGCGCGCCACCGCCATTCTCGTGGCTTTTTGGATCGCCGCATTCGTAACGCCTTTCTTCCTCCTGGCGCCCGATCGCAAATCGGGCGGTATGAGTGTCACGCAGGCCGTATCGGCCGGTCTTCGCGGTCTTTACGACAACCTCAAGGATCTGCCTCGGCGGCCGACCATCCTTCGCTTCCTGATTGCACGGATGATCTACGCGGACGGGCTCAACACGCTTTTCATCTTCGGCGGCATTTACGCAGCCGCAGCGATGGGGTTCGCTCTCGACGAGGTGTTGCTGTTCGGGATCGCGATCAACGCGACCGCGGGCCTGGGGGCAGCGCTCTTTGCGTGGATCGACGACTGGATCGGCTCGAAACCCACGATCGTCATGTCGCTCGCGTGCCTGATCGCGCTCGGCGGCGCGATTCTCTTCATCCATAGCAAGCCATGGTTCTGGTCGGTCGCACTTGCCCTTGGCGTTTTCGTGGGGCCGGCGCAGGCCGCGAGCCGAACACTCATGGCGCACCTCGTTCCGCGCGGCTTGGAAGCCGAAATGTTCGGTCTCTATGCTCTCACGGGGAAGATCACGGCCTTCACGGGTCCCGCCATCTACGGTCTCGCGGTCGAGCATTTCGCGAGCCAGCGGGCCGGCATGGCCAGTGTGATCGTCTACCTCGTCGCCGGGCTCGCGTTGCTCCTGACGGTTCGCGTCGGGGGAGCTGCGCGGGTCAGTGCCTGAAGTGCCGCATGCCGGTGAAGACCATGGCGATACCCGCATCGTTGGCCGCCGCGACCACCTCGTCATCGCGCAACGAACCGCCCGGTTGAATCACCGCCGTGGCACCCGCCGCGACGGCGGCGAGGAGACCGTCGGCGAAGGGGAAGAAGGCGTCCGATGCGACGACCGACCCCTCGGTGCGGCGGGACGTTTCCTTGGCGGCGGCGGCGGCTTCCTCGGCTTTCCACGCTGCGATACGCGAGGAATCCACACGGCTCATCTGACCCGCACCGATGCCGACGGTAGCACCATTTTTCGCGTAGACGATGGCGTTCGACTTGACGTGCTTGGCGACACGGGCCGCGAACAGCATATCGGCCAGCTCGGTTTCGCTCGGGGCTCGTGCGGTCACGACCTTGAGGTCCGCTCGCCCTACCCTGCCATTGTCGCGCGTCTGCAGGAGGTAGCCGCCCGCGAGGGAGCGAAGCATCACACCCGGTTCTCCGGGATCGGGCAGCGAATCCGTGACAAGGAGGCGCAGATTCTTTTTGCCGGAGAGAGCTTCGACCGCCTCCGGCTCCGCAGCCGGCGCGATGACGACCTCGGCGAAGAGTGCGCCGATCTCTTCGGCGGTGGCAAGATCGAGCGCGCGATTGAGCGCGATCACCCCGCCGAAGGCACTCACCGGGTCGCATGCGCGCGCCTTGCGGTAGGCCTCGACCATCGTTGCACCGACGGCGACGCCGCAAGGGTTGGCGTGCTTGATGATGGCGACCGCCTTCTCATCGAACTCCGCGACGAGCTCGAAGGCCGCGTCCGCGTCATTCAGATTGTTGTAGCTCAGCTCCTTTCCCTGGAGCTGCCGCGCCGTGGCGATGCCGGGCCGCGACCTGCCGCCGACATAGAATGCCGCTTCCTGATGAGGGTTCTCGCCATAGCGCAGAAGCTGTCTGCGCGTCCCCGTCGCGACCATGCACTCGGGAAAAGTCTCGCCGAGCTGGTTCGCGAACCAACCGGCGATCGCCGCATCGTATGCGCCCGTGCGCGCAAAGGCCTTGGCGGCAAGGCGCTTGCGCAGCGCCAATGTCGTCGCCCCCTTTTGCGCGCGCATTTCCGCCATTGCGACCCCGTAGTCGGAGGGATCCACGACCACAGCCGCGAAGTCATGGTTCTTCGCGGCAGCACGGATGAGCGCTGGACCGCCGATGTCGATATTCTCGATTGCGGTCTCGAAGGAAGCGCCCTGCTCGACGGTCGTCTCGAAAGGGTAGAGATTGACGACGACGAGATCGATGGCCACGATGCCATGATCGGCCATGGCCTGACGATGGGACGCAAGGTCGCGCCGCGCGAGGATCCCGCCGTGGATTTTGGGGTGAAGCGTCTTCACCCGGCCATCCATGGCCTCCGGAAAACCCGTATGGGTCGCGACGTCCTTGACCGCGATGCCCGAATCCGCGAGTGCCTTGGCCGTGCCGCCGGTCGAAAGGATTTCAACACCGCACTCCGCCAGAAAACGGCCAAACGCAACGAGCCCGGTCTTGTCCGAGACCGAAACAAGCGCGCGGCGGATCGTTACTAGCCCGTCATTCATCGCGACGCCGCCGCGACTCGCTCGACACCTTCGCCGACCCGGCGGTACTCCGGCACCACGCGCTCGAGAAGAGCTGCAAGCTGTTCCTCCCGCGCCGCCGCCGCGGCTTCGCCGATCTCGTCGAGCGCTCTCGACAGGATCGCCAGATCGGCGGTGCGCGGTGCTGCAAGGAGAATGCCCCGGCATCGGGTCGGCACCAAATATTCCGTCTCGTGCAGCAGCTCTTCATTGAGCTTTTCACCCGGGCGCAATCCCGTGAAGACGATCCGGATGTCCTTTTCCGGCCGCAAGCCGGCAAGGCGAATCATCTGGCGCGCGAGATCGACGATGCGAATCGCCTTGCCCATGTCGAGCACGAAGATCTTGCCGGCCTCGACTCCGTCGGTGGCACCGAGGGCGGCGGCCTGAAGCACAAGCTCGACTGCTTCGCGCACAGTCATGAAGTAGCGTGCGATATCGGGATGGGTGACGGTGATGGGGCCGCCGCGTTCGATTTGATGCTGGAATAGGGGTACCACGGAACCGGTCGAGCCAAGCACGTTGCCGAAGCGCACCGTGATGTAGCGCGTCCTGCGGCGGCCGGCTGCGGCAAGGATGTCGCGCGCCTGGCAATAGCATTCGGCGGCTCGCTTCGTCGCCCCCATCACACTCGCCGGATTGACCGCCTTGTCCGTCGAAATCAACACCATCGCCGCAACACCCGAAGCATCGCAGGCATCGGCGACTTGGCGCGTGCCAATCAGATTGGTGAGCACGCCCTCGCTTGGGTTCCGCTCGACCATCGGCACATGCTTGAGGGCGGCGGCGTGGAACACGATTTCCGGCTTCTCGACGGCAAAGACCTCAGAGACACGCTTTGCGTCGCGCACGTCGGCCAGGATGGCACTATGCGGCAGCTCCGGCCGCTGCTCTGTGAGATCCTGATCGATGCGATAGAGATTGAATTCCCCGTTGTCGAGGAGAGCGAGGTGGCGCGGCTCGAGTTCGGCGATCTGGCGCACGAGCTCGCCGCCGATCGTGCCGCCGGCGCCGGTCACGAGGACGCGCCGGCCCGCGATCATCGCCCGCATGCCGGCACGGTCGAGAACGGTTTGCGGGCGGCCCAGAATGTCCTCGATTGCAATGGGGCGCGTCTCGAACCGGTCCGAAACGCCGTCGCGCAGGTCGGTCATTCGCGGGGCGCGCGCCAAGGTGAGGCCGAGCGCTTCCGCACCCTCGAGCAGTCCGCGCAGGATTTCGGGTTCGAGGTTTTCCTTGGTAACGATGAGGCGTTCGGGCCGCCGGTTGCGCCGCGCGCATTTCGCGACAATTTCAGCGAGATCGCCCGTGCTGCCAAGCACCGGCACGCCATGAATGTCGCGTCCGACGCGGGAGCCTTTTTCGTCGATCAGGCCGACGACTTGGTAGTGCGCTGTCGGTTCATGCTGCATGGCGCGGATGAAGAGGTCGGCGCCGTCGCCGGCGCCGACGAGTAGCACGGGAACGCGGCGGTGGCCCGACTTGGCGAGCGTGAGACCGAGGTGGCGATGCTTGAGGATGCGGTAGAGCACACGCGGGCCGCCGAGGAGTGCTGTCAGCACGAACCAGTTGATCACCAGCATCGAGCGCGGCATCTGCTCGAGGCGGGTCCAAAGAAAGAGAAGCGGAAAGAAGGCGAGGACGATGATGGTCGACACCTTGGCGATACCGACCAGGTCCTCCATGGAGACGTATCGCCACACGGTGCGGTTGGTGCGCAGCGCAAGCAGGGTTACGGCAGCGACCAGGACGAACAGGATGAAGGCCGGCCAAAGGTAATTGTCGAGATACCACCAGAGTGCCGAACCCACGCGGAGGTAGAGCGAAACGAGAAACGACAGCGCCACCATGACCAAGTCATGGAGGTAGACGACGCGCGCGCGAGTCAGGATTCGGCTCAATATCTGCATCCGTTTCGAGTTTCGGACCGTCCCCGAAGGCGCCGACAATAACATAGCCGCCTTTCCGCCCAATAGCCCTTCGCTGGCCAATTACCGGGCGGCTTCGGGCCGCCGGGTGCCGAGAAAGCCGAGCAGCAGGACGACCACGAGGATTGCAAGGGCGAGCTGCATAAATGGCAACGGAGACGACGGGACGGACCAATAGGCAAGGCCGATTAGGATAACGTCCGCCAGAAGGATCGCTTGCACCACGCGCGCATGGCTGAGGCCACCCCGGACCGCACGCTGATAAAAATGCTCCCGGTGCGCTTGCCAAATCCGCTCCCCGCGCGCTAAACGGCTGAGGAGCGTGAGGGTTGCATCCGCGAGATAATAGAGGGGCAATATGAGTGCCGGCGCCCAGGCGCCGTGCGAGGCAAGGTCGAGCAACAGCCAGCCCAGCAGATAGCCGAGTGGCACGCTGCCCACGTCCCCCATGAAGATCTTTGCGGGATGCCAATTCCACAACAAAAAGCCGAGGGCGGCCGCGGCGATGCTTAGGCCGTAAAGCGCGTCGACGTCGGCTGGGATCAGCAGGGCCACGATACCGGCGCCGATGCCGATTGCCGCCGTCTCCGCGCCGGTAATGCCGTCGATACCATCCATGAAATTGAAGAGATTGAGGAACCATAGCCAGGCGAACCCCGCCGCGAGGCGGTCGAGCCAAAGGGGAAGCAGCAGCGGGAAGATCGGTCCGCGCGAGAGAAAGGCCATGAGACCGACCGCGACGGCGCCGATATGGACCGCAAAGCGCGCGCGCGCCGAGAGGCCGCCGACATCGTCGCGCCAGCTCACGAATGCGAGCACAAGTGCCGCACTTATCGGCAAAAAGGCGTTGTGGGAGCTGCCCGGGCCAAAGATTGCGATGAGCGCCCAGATCGGCAGGACCGCTGCCAGGACCGCGATGCCCCCGCCCCGCGGCGTCGGTACGGCGTGGCTCGAACGCTCATTCGGATGATCGAGAATGTCGCGCGCGCGCAGATGGCCGAGGACCACGCGCGTGCCGACCGCACTCATGGCAAAGCTCGCAACGGACGCGGCGATCGCCCAACCCCAATTCATGGCTTGCTTTATAGCGTTATAGGAGCGCATTTGCAGCGCCAACCTACGCCGCACACCTTGTAATCCCGGGCCGGGTATGACAATGAAAGCGGGTGCTTGCGGAGCTCGAATGCCACGTGTCAGCTACGTCGTCACGATCTACAACAAGGCCCCCTATCTGCCCTACCTGATCGAAGGCTTGGCCCGTCAGGCCGGCGAGTTCGAGCGCGAGCATATTTTCGTCAACGACGGTTCGACCGACGGCAGCCTTGCGGTCTTGCTCGATCTCGTCGCGAATTGGACAGGGGTCAAGATCATCGATCAGCCGAATCGCGGCCCATCGCTCGCCATGAATGCGGGCATCCGTGCGGCGAGTGGGGATTTCATCAAGCCGGTCGACGGCGACGATATGCTCGTTTTTGACGCGACGCGCGGCTTGCTGCGGGCGATTGACAGGTCGGGTTGCGCCTTGGCCTATGGCGCGGGCGACGAATATCGTCTCGACGAGGGGCCCGGGCGTGCCGCAGAAAAAGCAAACCGGCCTTCGGCGGATCGAGACCCCGTGGTCGATGGGAACACGCTTGGCACGTCGCTTCGCCGTGCCCAAACAACGCCGTCGGCATGGCTCGCACGCGCGGATTTGGTGCGCGCCACGGGGGGCTGCGACCCGGGCGTGTTCATCCAGGACTACTCGATCGAGCTGCGCCTCGCGCGTGCCGCGCAATTCGCACGTGTGCAGCGCTGTGTCTACCTCGCACCCGCCGCCGCACCGGGGCGCATGTCCGAAAACGCCGCCCAGACCTTCCACGATTTGAATCTGGCCCTGGCACGCTTCGTCGCAAGCGAGCCGGACCTGCCATGGCGCGCACGCCGTCTTGCACTGAGACGCGCTTCGGGCCGCGCTTGGCACTTCGCGCA
>DASPOR010000197.1 GCA_035625915.1 Alphaproteobacteria bacterium
GACATCGTAGGCCTCCGGTCGCGGCGCAGGCGCCCGTGACGATCACGACCTCGACGCCGAACGGGCGAATCTCAGAAATGCATAATGCCGCATCAGTCCATCTGGACCGCCTTCGCTCAAGGCCCTGTATGGGACTCTCGATGTCAAGCACTGATTTTCCAGCATATCTCTGTGGGATCGCCGAGCTCGGCTCGCCAGCCGCGTTCGTGCAACAGATCACGGAGTTACGGCCGAGTAAATCCGCTCGGCCCTTGACTAGAGTGTTGTGCCTTGTTCTTCGTCCCACTCCTCGTCGGCCACCAGGATGTCGTAAAGCTCGGCGGTCTTTCCTGAAAGCGAATGGCGTTCCTTGCCCATAACGTCGCTTTCGCCCGCGGCCCATGCGAGCGCGACCTCAAGCTCCTCGATCGTAGGGTCCTTGGCAACGATGTTCACGATTTTCCAATCCGCAATGTCGCCGCATAACCGGCGAACTTCGTCTGGGCCAAGCGCAGTCATCGAGCGTCTCCTGCGGTCTGCATGCTTCGCCGTTCGGCGACAAATTGAGGCCAAGACTTTCGGCTTCTGCGCCGCGGCACGGGCAACTCTCTGAATTGCCCGGAATGCCGCCCAAGGGTTTGATAAGGCTCAATCGAGGCACGAAGATCGCGCAAAAACATCGTAGCTCAAAGTATCCCGGAAAGACCAATTGTGAGCAAAGCGGTATTCACTGAGACGCAAGAATACCGCTAGTCGACGCCCCAGGCGTGGGGAAAACGTCACCCTTTGATGCAGATCAGAGGCCGCAACCGCGCCACCCGCCGCGCGAGACCGGCTTGCTCCGCGGCGGCCACAACTGCACCCACGTCCTTGTATGCGCCCGGGGGCTTCCTCGGCGACCCCACGCGCCGATCGGCTCCTGATAAGGATGCCTTGCGAGGCAAGGTCGTCAATGACTTTTCGACCACTCCACTGTCTGAGCGCGGCATGACGGGAAAGGGCACGCCCGGCGCCATGACAGCCTGAAGAGAACGCTTTCGCTTCACTAGTTGTCGCTCCAACGAGAATGTATGAGCCCGTGCCCATGCTGCCGCCGATCAGCACTGGCTGGCCCCAAGGTCGGAGCGGCTCGGGTAAACCCTCGTGGCCGGGTCCGAAGGCACGCGTCGCCCCCTTGCGATGCACAAAGAGCTCGCGGCACCTTCCTTCTACGACATGCGATTCAGCCTTGCAGGTATTGTGCGAGACGTCGAACAGCAGGTCCAGATTGCATTGCGCAAAGAATTGGCGGAAAACCCGTCGAGCGTAGTGACCGAGAATTTCCCGATTGGCAAGCGCGCAGTTGATTGCTGCCCGCATGGCGCCGAGGTAACGCTGACCGACCTCGGAGGTGATCGGCGCACAAGCAAGCTCGCGATCGGAGAGCCTGATTCCTAAAGCGTGAGCAGTCACGACCATTTCTTTGAGGGATTCAGTCCCAATCTGATGGCCGAGACCACGGGAACCACAATGGATCGTCACAACCACATCATCCTGGGCGAGGCCGAAGACCTTCGCTACGTCCGCATCGCAGATTTCCGCGACGGCCTGCACTTCAAGGTAATGATTTCCGGATCCGAGTGTCCCCATTTCCCGCCGTTGGCGCTCCTTGGCGCGCGCCGAGACGTAGTCTGGCCTCGCACCGGCCATCACGCCCTTCTCCTCGATACGTTCGCGGTCGCGCGGCTCGCCCCAGCCCCGCGCAATCGCCCATTGGGCGCCACCCGCGAGCATGGCATCCATCTCGGTCGCATCGAGGGTGATCGCGCTCTTGCTCCCGACTCCCGCTGGGATCTCGCGGAACAACGAGTCTGCGAGCGATTTCTGCAATGGTATGATGTCGGGGACGGAGAGCCCAGTTAGCATGGTGCGCACACCGCACGAGATGTCAAAGCCGACGCCGCCGGCCGAAACAACGCCGCCGTCGTCGGGGTCGAAAGCTGCTACGCCGCCGATCGGAAAACCATAGCCCCAGTGCGCGTCCGGCATGACATAGGAGGCCTGAACGATCCCGGGCAATGTCGCGACATTCACGGCCTGTTCGTAGACCTTGTCGTCCATGGCGCGAAT
The DNA here is from genome assembly GCA_035625915.1 of Alphaproteobacteria bacterium. Taxonomy (NCBI): domain Bacteria; kingdom Pseudomonadati; phylum Pseudomonadota; class Alphaproteobacteria; species Alphaproteobacteria bacterium. The sequence goes on from DASPOR010000197.1 coordinate 2,089, forward strand.
GAGGTCTTCGTCGGCATAAATGATTACCGGCACGTGCATCGACCCACGCGGGTCGATGCGCCAGACAGTAGCCTCCAGGCGTGTGAAGCGGGTAGGATCCATAGTCAACTCTCACACGTCGACGACGCAGGCTGCCGACCAGATGCCGCTGGCGTCGCGGGCCACTCTGAGGGCGGTATAGGTCGCTCCCTTCGGCTCGCAGGCCGGGGCGTGGCGCTCGATGTTCACGGCCTCCCCCCAAAGCATGCCGGCAAGCCGGTTGTCCTCGATTGCCACTGCAAAGCGCCCGAACAGCATGCGTCGCACCGCCATCTCATAGATGACGGCGTTGAGCCACTCGACAAACAGCAACTCAAGGTCCGGCGCCTCGCACCTGACCTCGACCGCAAGATTGGGCTCGACCTCAGCATGCGTCACGACCGCGGTCAGGGCGCGTGCGGCCTGCTCGAAAGCCCGCGCCGGCGTCGCGCCAAAGCCCCGCAGACCAACATCCGCGTCATGCGGGAAATGTTCCCATTCCGCTCCGCTATCAGCCGCCGGGCCGCACCCTGTCATATTCGCTGTCCATGCTTGCCAAGCAGCTTGACCGTGCTCGCCTGTGGTCCCTTCTCGCCCATTTCCTCGGCAAAAATCACGCGAGAGCCCACGGCGAGATGAGAAAAACCGCCGTCGAGCACACTGTTGCGATGAAAGTAGATTTCGCGGCCGTCGCTGCTTTCGAGAAAGCCGAATTCGCCGGATCTGTCGATATTCGTCACGGTGCCGATTGGCTGACCCTCATGGTGCTTGACGTGTCCCTGCAGGCGGCGAGCATGATCTTGCAATCGTCTCCGCGCCCGTTTGAAGGCATCGTTAATGGCAAATGACAGATCGTTGTGCCGTTCGTCGGCCGGGGCGGTGCGTGCGATATTGACCTCGCGGCCGTTGGGGAGCGCAAGATGGATATTCACTTCGTAGAGACCGCTTGTGCGGTGATGGCTGCCTGGCCCTTTTAGTACCACGCGGCACGCGGTTAGACGCCCGTAGCGCTGTTCGAGCCGCGCAACACGATCGGCAATGGCGTCGTGCACATTCGGCGTCGCTGCCATACCTTGAAAATCGATTTGGATTGGAGTTTGCATCTCTCTCTCTCAACGTCTTTGGATCTGAGCGTCAGTGAGACATAAGGCAGCAGATTGGACTTGTTGCGAGCAATTCGCGCGTCACACCGCCGAATATCCACTCACCGAGCCGGCTATGTCCGTACGCGCCAGTGACCAGCAGATCCGCCCCTTCCTCCTGCGCTAGCCGGATCAGGAGCGCTGCGCCCGATCTATCACGGTGAAGGATGACGCGGGGACCACCGATGATGCGGTGACGGTTCAAATAACGGACCACGCCGTTCATGTGCTCCTGTGCGGCGCCCTCTTCGCCTGGCGCACATATTTCGACGATCGAGATGCGCGTAGCTTGGCGGAAGAACGGGAGAGCGTCGCGTACGGCAAGACGCGCTTCGCGCGTATCCTTCCAGCCGATTACGATGCGGTCTGCTCGCAGCACGCTCACCCCTTCGGGTACGACGAGCATCGGACGGCCTGCCTTTAAAATCATTTCACCCGGATCGATCGAACTATAGACGTCTCCCAAAGGCGCATGTTGCCCGATGACAACGAGATCCGCGCTTC
>DASPOR010000198.1 GCA_035625915.1 Alphaproteobacteria bacterium
GCGGTGGATTGCCTCGCGGCGTGTGGACAAAATTCTCAGTGAACAGAGCGCCGGCGTCCATCTCAGCGCCGAGTCGCGGAAAACGAACGAAACATAAACCGCAGATCCGCGTTACATGACTTTGTGGCGCAAATATATAACGCCCACGAGATACTGTGTTCACAGTCGTTAACGACACTTGTATCGTTGCGCCGGCGCAGTTACACTCGTTTCTGTTTTGTACTGAAGCGGGTTGGCTTGGCCTTCACTGTGGGGAGCTGAGTTGATGGCGCGTGCCGCCGCACAACGTTCGGGGCGAATGACCGCTCTTCTTCCGCCGGAGGCCTTGGCCTTCCTTCGGCGACGCATTGCGGAGTTGGCGGGTGCTGGCCTCGTCGCGTTCGGCTTCGCACTCCTCCTCGCCTTGGCGAGCTACGATCCGTCGGATCCGTCGCTCAATCACATAACCCGCGGTCCCGTGCACAATATCGTCGGCCTGCCCGGCGCCTACGTGGCCGACATCCTGCTCCAGCCCTTCGGATTTGCCGCCACCCTGATCGGCGCTATTACAGCCCTCTGGGGCTGGCGTCTTGCCGCCCACAAGGGTGTTGGCCATTTCGCCCTCCGCGCCATGGCGCTCGTGCCGCTTCTCCTGGCCGCGACCGCGCCGCTCGCGGCCCTCCCCGCCCCCGCCGGCTGGCCGCTTCAAAGCGGGCTCGGCGGCTTCGTCGGGCAAGTCGTCCTGCGCCAGTTATCGGCCTTCGCGCACGGCATTCATCTGGGAATTCCGGGACAACTCGTCGCCCTGGTGATGGCCATTCCGGCGGCGGGCCTCTTCGTTTACGCGATCGCCTTCAGCCTCGCCGAATGGAACACCTTCCTGAGGTCCCTCGCCTGGCTTGGCACCGACGGACTTGGCCGTGCCGCCGCCGGGCTCGCGGGCATCGTCGAGGCCGCATGGAGGGCGGTGGCGGCGATCGGTGCCGACCGTGCCGAGCGGTCGGCTCCGGGCGTTGCAGCCGAACCGTCCTTCGATCGCGGCACATTCCGGCGACGGGGCGAGCGGGCGGAGCCGAGCTTCGACGACGGCGGCGAGGATGAGGAACCGGTCGTGAGGGCCGAGCAGCGCCGGCATGCCCCGTCCATCGAGCCGCGGGCGGCCAATCCGATGCGCCGGAAGGCGAGTTCGGCCAAGCAAGCCTCCCTCGACCTCGACACCGAGGATGAGTACGAGCTTCCCCCCCTCGACATTCTGGGCCTGCCGGCGGATGCGAGCCGACACGAGGCGATCGACGAGGACGCGCTCGCCGCGAATGCGCGCCTTCTCGAATCGGTGCTCGAGGATTTCGGCGTCAAGGGCAAGATCGTGAAAGTGCGGCCCGGGCCGGTCGTCGCCCTTTACGAACTCGAGCCAGCACCCGGTACGAAATCGAGCCGGGTGATCAGCCTCGCGGACGACATCGCGCGCTCGATGAGTGCCATCTCGGTGCGCGTGGCGGTCGTGCCGGGACGGAACGCGCTCGGCATCGAGCTGCCGAACGCCCGGCGCGAGACCGTCTATCTGCGCGAGCTTCTGGCCTCGGAGGCGTACGAGCGCACCGTCTCCAAGCTCACCCTCGTGCTCGGCAAGGATATCGGCGGCGCACCGGTGGTCGTCGATCTCGCGCGCATGCCCCACCTTCTCGTCGCCGGCACCACCGGCTCGGGCAAGTCGGTCGCGATCAACACCATGATCCTCTCGCTTCTCTACCGCCTGCCGCCGAGGCAGTGCCGCTTCATCATGATCGACCCGAAAATGCTCGAACTCTCGGTCTATGACGGAATTCCGCACCTTTTGTCACCGGTCGTGACCGAGCCCAAGAAAGCGGTCGTCGCCCTCAAATGGACCGTGCGGGAGATGGAGAACCGCTACCGCGCCATGTCGACCCTCGGCGTGCGCAACATCGCGGGCTACAACCAGCGCCTCCAGGAAGCCTTCCGCAAGGGCGAGGAGCTCAAGCGCCGCGTTCAGACCGGCTTCGATCCGGAGACCGGCAAGCCCCTCTTCGAGGATCAGCCGCTCGATCTTTCCCCGCTTCCTTTCATCGTCGTGGTGGTCGACGAATTCGCCGACCTCATGCTGGTCGCGGGCAAGGACATCGAAGGGGCGATCCAGCGCCTTTCGCAAATGGCGCGCGCCGCGGGCATCCACCTCATCATGGCGACGCAGCGTCCGTCCGTGGATGTCATCACGGGCACGATCAAGGCGAATTTCCCGACGCGCGTCTCGTTCCAGGTCACCTCGCGGATCGACAGCCGCACCATCCTCGGCGAATCGGGTGCCGAGCAGCTCCTTGGCCAAGGCGACATGCTCTACATGGCGGGCGGGGGGCGCATATCGCGCGTGCATGGACCCTTCGTGCGCGACGACGAGGTCGAGAAGGTCGTCCGCTACCTCAAGGAACAGGGCGAGCCCGACTATGTCGACGGCATCACCGAGGACGACGAAGGCGGCATCATCCCGGGCTTCGACGAGAGCGACGGCGGATCGGGCGATGAGCTTTACGACCGGGCGGTCGCCCTCGTCTGCCGCGAGCGCAAGGCCTCGACCAGCTTCGTGCAGCGCCATCTGCAGATCGGCTACAACCGTGCCGCCCGCATCGTCGAGCGCATGGAGCAAGAAGGTGTGGTGAGTGCCGCCAACCACGTCGGCAAGCGCGAAGTGCTCGGCCGGAACATCGAGGACCCGGACGACTGAGCCGTCTTGCGCCGTATCCGCCCAATCCCCAATTAGGAACCGCCGGGGCACGCATCGGCCGGACCGGCGCCGGCCCTTGGAGCCCGGCTTGGAGCGAGGCGATGACGTTTTTCAAGACGGCCTTTTGTGCGGTTTGCCTCTGCCTCGCGGCGGCGACGGCCGAGGGTGCGACCCCGCCGGCACCGTTGAGCGTTGCCGACCGGGCGGATGTCGCTCGGGTCGAGGACTATCTCAATTCGATCCACACGGTTGCCGCCCGATTCCTCCAGACCACCTCCGACGGAAACGTGGCCCAGGGCAGCTTTTACCTGGAGCGTCCCGGCAAGATGCGCGTGCAATACGACCCGCCCGACCCGCTTTTCATGGTGGCGAGCGGCCTTTATCTCTCGGTCTACGACCCCCAGCTCAAGCAGACGAGCAACCTGCCGATCGAATCGACACCGGCCTACTTCCTGCTCAAAGACAAGATAGCACTCGACAAAGACGTTACCGTTTCCAAGGTCGAGCGCGGCGGCGACACGCTGCGCCTGAGCGTGCACGAGACCGGCCACCCCGACGAGGGGCGCCTCATCCTCGTCTTCAGCGACAAGCCTCTTCAGCTCAGGAAATGGACGGTCTTCGACCGCGACGGCAAGCAAATCGAAGTCTCGCTAATCGATGCCCAATTCGACGGCAAGCTCGATCCCAATCTCTTCAAGTTCGTCGATCCAACTCCGACCAAGCAATAGGCCGCCCTTCGCTCAGCGCCTCGCCCTGAACGGCTGAAGGAGGAGGCCCCCGAAATCGAGCTCATCCTCGCGCTCGACGCCGATCTCCATATCCGGCGTGCGCGCGGTCCGCCGGTTGCGCGAGCGGAAGAGCGGATCCCAAATACTGAGGATCGTTCCGTAATTCGAATCCGTGTCGAGCTGACGCGCGTGGTGATGCACCCAGTGGATCGAAGGCGTGATCACGATGCGCGCGAGTGCCCGCTCGAGGGGGCTCGGGATCTTGAGGTTCGAATGGTGGAACAGGGCTGCCAGCAACACCAATGTTTCGAATGCCAGGACCGATGCGAACGGGATCGAGAGGGCGACGATCGCGAGCGCGCGGGCGGCGGCTGAAAGCAGCACCTCGCCAAAATGAAAGCGCACGGCCGAGGTCGTGTCGAGAAAACGGTCCCGATGGTGGACCTCGTGAAAGCGCCAAAGGAACGGCACGCGATGGTTGGCGCGGTGCCACCAATAGATCAGGAAATCGAGCAGGATAAGATCGAGTGCGAGGCCGGCGGCACCCTGCCACCAGCTCGGACGCCAATCGAGGCTCCGCACTTCAGCCCATGCCGTGAGCGGAAGCACGATGAGCACCGATGCCGCGACGTTGATGAGCCAGAGTCCGCCGTTGCGCGAAAGCCGGCCCCAGTCCCAACGCCAGCCGCCGTGCGGGCGTGCGGCGGATGCAAGACGCTCGGCCGCGAAGAAGATCGCGAACCACGCAAGCACCGCATAGCTCTTGTAGGCGAGCAGAAGGCGAACGCCGTCTTCCATGGCCACGCTTATATCCGCCGGCCCAGACGGAAGCCAATGAGAGTCGAAGCCGAGATCGCCGCAAGGTTTGCATTTTGGGTGGGGCCGCATTTCGGGCGGCGCAGATCAGCATTGATTCTAAACGGCTTGAAAACATGGTTTCCCAGTGATCATCTTGTCCCCATCCGCTTAACCTATTTCGAGCAGTCCTCATGGCCGCCAAATCGACCGAACCCCTCTCGCTTCGACCGCTCGTTGGCCTCCCCGCCTGCATCAAGGAGGTAAACGGCTGGCCTTTTCACGCTTGCGGCGAAAAATATCTGCGCGCCGTGGTTCTTGGCGCTGACGCCATGCCGATCGTGATTCCCGCCATTGGGGACAGCCACGACATTCCGGGCCTGGTGGCCCGCCTCGACGGCCTGTTGCTGACCGGAAGCCCGTCGAACGTCGAGCCCCACCATTATGAGGGCGAAGCGAGCGTGCCGGGCACCGCCCACGATCCCCAGCGGGACGCCACGACGCTGCCCCTGATCCGGGAGGCGCTGCGCGCCGGTTTGCCGCTCCTCGCGATTTGCCGCGGCCTCCAGGAACTCAACGTCGCCCTCGGCGGGACGCTCCATCAACGCGTCCAGGAGTTGCCGGGCAAGATCGACCATCGGATGCCACGCGGGGAGAACGTCAGCCGCGACGATCAATACGCGGCGCGGCACGCCCTCAAACTCACGCCCGGCGGCTACTTCGCCAAGCTCCTCGGCGCCGAGGAGATCATGGTCAACTCCCTCCACGCGCAAGCGATCGACCGGCCGGCCGACCGGATTTCGATCGAAGCGGCTTCGCCCGACGGCATTATCGAGGCGGTGACCGTCAGGGACGCCCCCGCCTTCGCGGTCGGCGTGCAGTGGCACCCGGAATATAAGCTCCTCGAGAACCCGGTTTCGCGGCGACTGTTCTCGGCCTTCGGCGATGCGGTCCGGGCGCGGGCGGGCTTGCGCGCCGTCAAGGGAATTGCCGGCCTTGCGGCCTGAGCGGCAAACACGCCTTGCGGCCTGAGCGGCAAACACGCCTCGCGGCCTGAGCGGCAAACACGCCTCGCGACTCGATCCCGCGCGCGCAGCGACCCATCCGGACGGCATCGCTTGAAAAATCGCGCCCCTGCGAATAGCTTCGCGCCGGCTTGCGCGGTCGAGCCGGTTGCTGGAGCGTGGTTGGAAGAGGCTTATGGCGTTCACCGTCAATATCCGCGGCCATGACCGGCCCATCGCCGTCGAGGAGGGTCAGACCGTTCTCGAAGCGGCGTTGAGCCAGGGCGTTCCCTATCCCCATGGCTGCCAATCCGGCAACTGCGGGGCGTGCAAATCGCGCCTCTACGACGGTGAAATCGAGCTTTCGCCCTATTCCGAATATGCCCTTACGGCGGAAGAGAAATCGCAAGGACTGATCCTGGCGTGCCGGGCGGTGCCTTGGTCCGATGCGGAGGTCGGCTGGCTCGCGGCGGACGAGATCGTCGCCCATCCCCTGCGCCTCCTCGAGTGCCGGGTCGTCGAGGTCGAAAGCGTCACCCACGACGTGAAGTGTGTGCGCTTCGAAATCCTGGCCGGCGGGCCGTTCGTCTTTTCTGCCGGACAATATGCGCGAGTCGTTTTCGAAGGTCAGCCCGCGCGGGACTACTCGATGGCGAACCGGCTGGATCAGTCGGCGCTCGAGTTTCACATCCGCCATGTCGAGGGCGGTGCTTCGTCAAGTTATGTCGCCACCCATCTCAAGGTCGGGGAGCGGGTTCGCGTGGAGGGGCCTTACGGGACGGCCCACTTCCGCGAGAGCCACAGCGGTCCGATTCTCGCCATTGCCGGCGGCTCCGGCCTGGCGCCGATAAAATCGATCGTCGAGACAGCACTCCAACGCAGTGCCGCACCGCCGATCCACCTTTATTTCGGGGTGCGCGATGTGCGCGATCTTTATCTCGAAGCGCACTTCCGCACCCTCGAGGCTCGCCACGCGAATTTCCGCTTCACGCCGGTCCTCAGCCAGCCGAGTGGCCCAACGGCACGGCGCACGGGCTTCGTCCACGAAGCGGTGGGGGTCGATTTTCCCGAATTCGACGGCTTCAAGGCCTATATCGCGGGGCCGCCGGTCATGGTGGAGGCTGCCTCGGCGTTGTTGAGTGCCCGCGGCATGAGGCGCGAAGACATTCACGCGGACGCATTCTATACTGAAGCCGAGAAAGCCATGCTGCAGGTGCCCGTCTGAGGCGACGAGCCGGGACCCGCCGCGGCGAGGAGAGGGTATGACGGCGCGGCATATTGAAATCCATACGGCGCGTGAGCTGAACGACCAACCGGACGAGTATCGCGCGGCGGTCCGCAAGATCGTGATTAGTCATGCCGTCAACGAGCTTCATGGCGCACAGGTCTTCGACGAGCCGGCGATTGCATTGGCGCCGACCCCATACGCCAAATGGCTGACCTGCCGGGTCGCGATGGAGGAATACGGCCACCATGTGCGCTTTCGCGAGCTTGGCGAGGAGATCGGCGTACCGGCGGAGAAGCTAATGCCCGGTGGGGAGAAGCAGCATCTTTCGATCTTCGATTTTCCCCTCCGGACGTGGGAGGAATTCTGCGTCATCAAGTTGCTCGCGGACCTCGCCGAGGTCCTTCAAGTCGAGGACCTGCTTCATTGCAGCTTTCATCCGCTCCGCAATCTCGCGCGCATGACAATGCCGGAAGAGCGTTTTCATGCCCAGTTCGGCAAGGATTTCACCGTCGAGCTGATCGCGACGCCAGAAGGCAAGCGCAAGGTGCAGGACGCGATCGATCGCTATTTTCCGATGCTACCCGCCTTCTTCGGAAGTGCCGGCTCCAAGAACAACGCGATCTTCCGCAAATGGGGCATCAAACAGCGCACCAACGAAGAGATGCTCGAGGACTATATCCGGCGCGCCTCGGCCCTCGTGGCCGAACTCGGTCTTCGCCTGCCGCAACTCAAGGCCGCTTCGCCACACTAGCCGCCAAATTCCGGGGTCTGGCCCGCATCGATGGATCGGCAATGGGGCAAGCACCTCGTTTTCTCAAATTCCTTCTACCCAAATACCCTTCGATGGACCCCATCTCAGCTGTCATTCAGGAGTGCCGAATATGAACTACGCAATTCCGCTCTGGGAGCAACCGTCGCTTCCCATCGCGGGACGCACCGAGCGCTTTCCGGTGCGCCGTATTTACTGCGTCGGGCGCAACTACGCCGAACACGCGCGCGAGATGGGTCACGATCCGGATCGGGAGCTGCCGTTCTTTTTCATGAAGCCCGCCGATGCGATCGTGCAGAACGACGCCGCGATTCCCTATCCGGTCCGCACCAAGGACGTGCACCACGAGATCGAGCTTGTCGTCGCCCTTAAGTCCGGCGGAGCCGATATCGCCCTCGAAAAAGCGCTCGATCACGTCTTCGGCTATGCGGTCGGGATCGATCTCACGCGCCGCGATCTCCAGGGCGAGGCGAAAAAGGCGGGTCGACCTTGGGACATGGGAAAAGGTTTCGACAATTCCGCACCCTGCTCGGCGATCGTGCCCGCGAGCAAGATCGGCCATCCGTCGAAAGGGGCCATATGGCTCAAGGTAAATGGTGCGATCCGCCAAAGCGCCGATCTCTCGGCGCTGATTTGGAGCGTGCCTGAAATGATCTCATACCTCTCGGGGCTCGTGGCCCTCAAGGGCGGCGACCTGCTCTATTCCGGGACACCGGCCGGGGTCGGTCCGACCGTCAAGGGCGATACGCTCGAAGGCCACGTCGACAGCGTGGGCGAGCTCACCATCAGGATCGTTTGAGCATTCACGCCATGACCCTGCGAATCGTAACCTGGAACATCAATTCGGTGCGCCTGCGTATAGCGCTTGTGGAACGCCTCGTGACGGAGGTGCGTCCGGACGTGCTGTGCCTCCAAGAGACCAAGGTCCAGGACGGGGATTTCCCGCGCGAGACATTCGAGGCGTGGGGCTATAAGCACCAACTGATCCACGGGATGAAATCCTATAACGGCGTCGCCATCCTCTCACGCGCGCCGCTCAAGGAAACGGGCGCCCGTGCCTGGTGCGCCAAGGAGGACTGCCGCCATGGTTTCGCGATGCTGCCGGGCGGAATAGAGCTTCACAATTTCTACATCCCCGCGGGCGGCGATGTCCCCGATCCGAAGGCCAATCCCAAGTTCGCCCACAAGCTCCAATTTCTCGAAGAGACGACGGCTTGGTGGCGCGAGCGCCGCGATCCCGCGCGCAAGGCGATCCTGGTCGGGGACCTCAACATTGCACCCCTCGAAACCGACGTATGGTCCCATAAGCAACTGCTCGACGTCGTGAGCCATACGCCGATCGAGGTCGATTGGCTTAAGCGACTGCAAGGCTCGCACGATTTCATCGATGCCGTCCGCCACTTCGTCCCGCCCGCGGAAAAGCTCTATAGCTGGTGGAGTTATCGCGCGCGGGATTGGGCGGCCGCGGATCGCGGACGCCGGCTCGACCACGTCTGGGTGACCCCGACGCTTGGCCGGAAGCTCGAGGGTGCCGCGATCCTCAAGGATGCGCGCGGCTGGGACGTGCCGTCGGACCACGCGCCGGTTATCGTCGATCTTCGGTGAGGAACTGTTCCGCTCCGACAAATTCGAAGTTCGCCCTACCTCGGAACGGAATGCATGTTCCGCTGCAACGTGGCGGCGCGACCCAACTCTATTCCCCAACCTTGATCAGCGCCTCGCGTAATTGAACGGTCGTGCGCTCGAGCCGGTTTGCGAGCACGCGCATGATCTCGATCCCGATTTGGGGAAATTCCATGACCAGCCGGAAGAACAAGTCCTTCGAGACGCGCAATGTCACGACTTCCGTCTCGGCTTTGACGGTCGCCGTGCGCGGCACGTCGCAGAGAATCGCGATTTCGCCCACGACGGCATTGCGCCCGAGCTTCGCGACCGAGAGCGGTCCATTTGGCGTCGCGACGACGACATCGGCCTCGCCCGACAGGATGATATAGGCCGCATCGCCCGGCTCGCCCTGACGGAAAAGGATCTGTCCGGCGTGATAAGTAAGCCGCTCCGACGTGAAGGCGAGGAGTTTGAGCTTCGACGCCTCGAGGTTCGCGAAGAGCGGGATATTTCGCAGGATCTCGACTTCTTCCTTGAGACTCATTTGTTCCTCCCGCCGTCTCGACGCCGTCGCTGCGTCATTCGGCCTTCACGAGCTCGTGAAGCTGTGTTCCGTCCCGGTTGAGCTCGGCGAAGGCGCCATGCTCCGCCATGCGGCCGTTGCTCATCACGAGCGTGACGTCGAACGTGCGTGCGAGCATTGCGCGATTTGTCGTGCAGATGAATCCGCGCCCCTTGAATTCCTGGTGCAGGTTCTCGATGACCTGGGTTTGCGCAGCACTGTCGAGGGCCGCGAGCGCTTCGTTCATCACCAGAAGGTCGGGACGCTTGAGAACCGCACGCGCAACCGCAAGCTTTTGGCGCTGCGTGCTGGAAAGCCTCGCGCCCGCACTACCCGTATTGTATTCGAGGCCGACCGCCATCACCGTATCGCGAAGGCTGAGCGAGGCGAGCACTTCCTGTATCAGCGCGTTCACCCGCGCCGCACCCTGGGCTTGGCCGTAGGCGACCTTCCCGAAAAGGATGTTCTCCTGGAGCGATGCCGTCGCGTTGTACCGCTCGATGTCGAAGAACTCGATCGAGCCGTGGAGGGCGTCCGGCAAATTCTCCGCAAACGCCTTCCGTGCGACGAGGACCCGCTCCTTGAACGGCTCATCGACGAGATCGAGCCGGTGTCTCGCCTCGACGAGCTTGAACGGCAGGTTGAGAAGCCGGCCGCGATCCTCGGGACGAATTTGATCGACGGGAACCTTGCCGACGCGGGTGAGAAGGGCCTGAAACTCCGGCAAGTCGTCGGCGCTGATAAAGGAATACTGTTCGAAAAGGTCGCTTCCAGGCGGCAAATCGGCGAACAGCTCGATCATCGTCGCCGCCGCCTCGCGACCCATGGACAACATTTCGTCATTCAACCCTTGCTGCTCCAAGAGTGCCAGGACGTAGGGATTTTCCCCAAGCCGCTCCATGTCGAACACATGCCCCACGGGCGTTCCGAACAGAAGATTTTCGCCGACACTCGCATTTGTGTTGTATCGCTCGCGGTCGAAGACCTCGACGAGCTTGGCGAAGGTCGGCTCGGCGAGCCGTCCGCGCAAGGCCGTGCGCGCCTCGAGCACGCGCGCCGCAAGGTCCGACCGCGTCACCGGATCGATCACGCCCCGAAGGCCGAATTGATAGACATCGTCCTCCATTTCGGCGATCCGAAGCGCTTCCAGACCACGTGCCTTCAGCTCTTCGGGCGTTTCGGCACCCGCCCCCTCGTAGTCGATCCAATCGCCGTGAACATCGAGATCGAGATTTCCAACGCGCGCCGACTCGACCAGCTCCGCCTGGCGCTCGGCCGAGGGTTTGGCCTCGTTCCCCGGCTTGTGCTTCAAGGTATAGAAAAGATTGTCCCCGACCGTGCCGGAGAACATGTAGGCGTTCTGGCCGACATAGCCGATGCGCCGGCCGACGATCGCCTCGGGCAAATCCGCGAGGACTTTCTCGCCGATCGCGATCCGCCCTGCATTCGGGAGGATGAGCCGGGCGAGAACGAGCGCCAGCTCTTCCTTCCCCGATGCCCCCGTCCCGACCACGGCCGCGTGGGTCTCGAGCGGGAAGCGGAACGAGACGTTGTCGATGATCTTGTGCCGGGCGTCCTCGAAGAGGTTGAGGCCCGTCACGACCAGCTCGCCCGCGAAGGGCTCGACGCGTTCCGGCTCAATGAACTGCGAGGCTTCGTCGAGGATTTCCGGCGGTTGGAACTGCTCGACGACCTGCTCGTATTTGATCCGCGAATCTTCCTTGGCCTGGTAATAATCGAGAAGCTCGCGCCACGGTGCGGCAAGGTCCTTTTGCGCGTTGATTACGGCGACGAGTGCGCCGAGATCGATCTGGCCCTTGAGTGCCAGATAGCCGCCCGCAGAGAAGAAAAAGAACGGCGTCAGCTTGTCGAACGTGTTGTTGATGTATTTCGCGAGAAACTTCAGCACATAGATTTGGAAGCGGATGACGTAGATCACGCCGAGGCGGTCGGAAAAGTCCGCGCGCTCGAAGCGCGACGTGTCGTTGGCGCGGATCTCGAGGGAGCCATTCACGGTCTCGCCGATACGGTCGGAGAGTTTCCTGAGCGTGCGGATGCGTTCCTTGCCAAGCTCATTGACGCGGCGCTGGATCTTTGGAATGAGGTACCCCTGCACCGGATAAAGTGCTACGGCCGCGATACCGAGCCACAGGTCCTGGATCAGGATGAAGACAAGCGGGACGAGAAGGAGGCCGCCCTGGAATACCGGCGTTACGAAGGCATCGCCAATGAAACCTCCGAGCGGTTCGACTTCGGCCGTGATCATGGGGATCAGCTCCCCGGCCGAAACTTTTTTGAAGTGAGGAAGGGGAAAGCAGATGATCTTGCTGTAAAGCGTATAGCGCAAACGGCGTAGCATCCGTTCGCCGAGCCGGCCCTTGAACACGTTGATGAAATACTTGAAAGCGCCGTTGATTACCGTCAGGCAAAGGAACACGAACGACAACATCATGAGCCAGCCGATCGCGCCGAACCCGAAACCGAACATTATGTGCGGCGGCACGCTCTCGAGCCCGCCCTTGTGGGCGGCGGCATCCTTGATGTGATTGATGATCAGCTTCGGCAAATCGTAGGAATAATAGAGAAATGGAAACGAAACGGCCGTCGCAATCAAAAGAATAATTTGATCTTTCAGGCTATATTTTAATATAAATCGGTAAATATCTTTTTCCACAGAAGCTTACCTCAGGCAATTATTCTCCCTAATGTGGTGGATTTGAGATTCCCGTGATTTCGGCGACGGCCATAACCTGAGAACTCAAATCCGAATACCACACTCGGTTCGACATATTACCAGCGTGGCCTTGAATCCGAAATTCGCTCACGGTTCCGACCCTGGATTGGGCGGATATCGGATTGGCCACACGAGCGTGATGGATTTGAAGTTCCCGACATCCTGGTGGCGTCCGCGTTTAGGAACTTCAAATCCGGATACCGCACTCGGCGCGACATAATACTAACGTGGCTTTGAATCCGAAATTCGCTCACGGTTCCACCCCCAAGTTACGGCGGATTTCGGATTCGCTACACGAGCGCGGTCGCTTTGGAGTTCCTGACATCTTGGTCGCGCCCGCGTTTAGGAACTTCAAATCCGAATACCACACTCGATTCAACATAATGCTGGCGTGGATCAACTCAAACCGGTCGCGCATTTGGTCGCCGCGGAACCATGTTGGTGAAGGACTGCTTTAAGGGCAACGATTTTCCGTCCTGCGCCATGAAGTCCGCCATTGGCGACCGCAGGGCCTTGACCCGCGACCGTCACAAGACTCATTTTGACGGAACTGGGCGCAATAAGGTATTGGACTCGGACGAAAGCTGGAGGGGGGCGGGCGCCATGACTGGCCGTAAAGGCTTTCGCGTGCTGATTTACAGCCACGATACGTTCGGCCTTGGGCACCTCAGACGCTGTCGTGAGATCGCTCACTCCATGGTCGAGCACCACAAGGAAATGTCGGTGCTCATCCTTTCGGGCTCGCCGATCATCGGAAGCTTCGACTTTCGCGCGCGTGTCGATTTTGTCCGCGTACCGGGCGTCATCAAGCTGCACAATGGCGAGTACACGCCCCTCAACCTCCACATCGACATCGGCGAAACGCTTGCCATGCGTTCGTCGATCATTCGCCACACCGCTGACAGTTTCGATCCCGACCTTTTTCTCGTCGACAAGGAACCGCTCGGCCTACGCGGGGAAGTTGCCGACACGCTTCACATGCTGAAGGCGCGCGGCGCGCCCATCGTACTTGGCTTGCGCGACGTCATGGACGAGCCGGGCCTTTTGGGTCCGGAGTGGGAACGCAAAAACGCCGTTCCGGCGCTGGTCGATCTTTACGACGAAATCTGGGTTTACGGACTTCCGCAAATCTGCGATCCCCTCGCCGGAATCGAATTGCCCGACGTCGTGCGCCGCAAGATGGTTTATACCGGCTATCTCGAACGCAGGGTTCCCAGCCATCCCTCGCACATGCCGAGCCGGCCGCGACTGCCGGACCCTTATCTGCTGGTAACGCCCGGCGGGGGTGGGGATGGCGAAGGCCTGATCGATTGGGTGCTTCGTGCCTACGAACGTGACCGCGAAATGCCTTATCCGGCACTCGTCGTTCTCGGCCCATTCATGCAGCAGGAGCGGCAAAGCGAGTTCATGGCGCGCGCAGCGAGGCTGGGCGACGTCGAGATGATCACCTTCGATGCCCACATGGAATCGCTGTTCGAAGGGGCGATCGGGGTCGTCGCGATGGGGGGATACAACACCTTCTGCGAGATTCTGTCGTTCGACAAGCCGTCCATCATCGTGCCGCGTACCGCACCTCGACTCGAGCAGTTCATCCGCGCCTCGCGCGCCCAGGACCTCGGCCTCGTCAGGGCCCTTGTCGACGACAGCGCGCGCGATCCGAATGTGATGGCCGACGCCATTCGCCTGCTGCCGCGCCAGAAACGGCCAAGAGAAGTTTTCCTTCCGGGTCTTCTCGACGGTCTACGCAACGTCAATCGCCTCGTCGAACGGCATATGTGGCCACGCTATATGCCCCAGATGGCGCTCGCCACGCGCCAGGCATAGGATTTTCCCGTGAGCCGCACGATCGCGGTCATCGTCAAGGGCTACCCACGGCTTTCCGAAACATTCATCGCCGACGAGCTGCGCGGGCTCGAGCGATGCGGCTTCGACATTCGGATCGTCTCCCTTCGCCGACCGACGGATTCCACGATCCACCCGGTCCATCGGGAAATCGCGGCGCCGGTGCTCTACCTGCCGGAATATCTTCACGATGCGCCGGCGCGCGTGTTTCGCGCCTGGCGCGTGATTAAATCGTTGCCAGGCTATGGAGATGCGCGGGGGGCATGGCTTGCCGACCTCAAGCGCGATCCGAGCCGAAATCGGACGAGGCGCTTCGGCCAGGCCGTCGTTCTGGCGCATGAGCTTTCTCCCGATGTCGAGCATCTCCACGCGCATTTTCTCCACACGCCGGCCTCGGTTGCGCGGTACGCGAGCTTGATCCTCGGCTTGCCGTGGAGCTGTTCGGCGCACGCCAAGGACATCTGGACGTCGCCCGAATGGGAAAAACGGGACAAGCTTCGCTCCCTCGAATGGCTCGTCACCTGCACGCGCGCAGGCGCCGAGCATCTTGCCGCCCTTGCTTCCGAGGCGGACAAGGTCGAACTCGTCTATCACGGGCTCGATCTCGTGAGCTTCCCGCCGCCGTCGACGCAGAACTCGTCTCGGGACGGCCGAGATGCGGCAAATCCGGTTCGCATCCTTTCCGTAGGCCGGCTCGTCGAGAAAAAGGGTTATGCCGACCTGCTCGCCGCGTTGGCGGCATTGCCGAGCGGGCTCAACTGGCGCCTTGCACATGTCGGCGGCGGGCCGCTTCTCCGCGAATTGAAGCGTCACGCGGCGCGCGTTGGCATCGGCGAGAGGATCGAATGGCTCGGCGCGCTGCCGCGAGACGAGGTGCTCGACCAATATCGCCGGAGCGATCTCTTCGTACTTGCTTCCCGCGTTTCGAAGGACGGCGATCGCGACGGCCTGCCTAACGTCCTGGTCGAGGCCGCAAGCCAGGGCCTTGCGTGCGTTTCGACCACCGCCGGTGCGGCACGGGAGCTGATCGAACCCGGCGCCAACGGCCTCCTCGTGGCCCCTGGAAATCCGATTGAGCTTAGCAAAGCCCTCGAGCGGCTCATCCGGGAGCCGGCCCTTCGCGCACATTTCGGTGCGGCGGCGCAACGGCGCGTGCGCATCGCCTTCGACTTCGAGCCCGGACTTGAGCGGATCGCGGCCAAGCTGGGGCTGGCGCCATGCGCGTTGCATTCTACGCACCGCTGAAGCCGCCGGGGCACCCGGTTCCCTCGGGCGACCGGCGCGTAGGCCGCGCACTCATTCGCGCCCTCGCTCTTGCGGGTTATGAGACGACCGTCGCGTCGCGGCTGAGGAGCTGGGAGGGTGCCGGGAATGCAGTGCTGCAAGCGCGCATCGAACGGCTCGGTCGGGAAACCGCGCGGCGACTCATTCGACGTTATCGCATGCACCCGGAAAGCCGTCCCGACCTCTGGCTCACCTACCATCTTTACCACAAAGCGCCGGACTGGCTGGGGCCGACGGTTGCCGAGGCGCTGGCGATTCCTTATGTGGTCGCCGAGCCGTGCCATGCGCCCAAACAGGCAAGCGGCCCCTGGCAGAACGGACATGCCGCGGCCAGCACCGCGATTGCGTGCGCGGACGCCCTCATAGCACTCAACAGCGACGACCGGCAGGGGCTGCTCGCACTGACGCCCGATCCCCGGCGCATCGTTGCCCTCGCACCCTTCATCGATACGGCCCCCTACGCACTGGCGGGGTCGTGCCGCGAGAGCCTTGCAGCGCGCCACGGCGTGGCCGTGCGGCAGCCCTGGCTCTTGACGGTTGCCATGATGCGTGAAGGTGCGAAGCTTCGGTCCTACCGCGTTCTTTCGGAGGCACTCGCCCAACTCGGCGACTTGGAGTGGCAGCTTCTCATCGCCGGTGACGGACCGGCGCGAGGCGAGGTCGAACGGCTGTTCGCGCGATTCATGCCGGGGCGTGTAT
>DASPOR010000199.1 GCA_035625915.1 Alphaproteobacteria bacterium
CGCGCCGCGAGGCTCCTCAGGGTGAGGATTCTTATTTTGTGATTAAGCATCCTCATGGTGAGGTTTCCGCGTGGCAGCCGTCCCCGACGTAGGCCTTAGAATTTACCGAGCGCTTCGGCGTATCGCAGTGCAGTCGCCAGGCCGAACGGCGTCGGCGGGGTATAGGGAATCCGCGGGTCGACCTCGTCGATGCCCAGGCGATGACCGAGCACGCGTTTGCCGTAGACGAGCAGCGTATCTATCGACTCCATGAGAAAGACGAGAAGCGGGAGCAAGCCCGCGTAAAGCGCATCGGCTTGTGCCGCATTTTCGGCGCCACCGTTCGACATCCGCTCGAAAATACGCACGAGCACGTCGAACGATTCTCCACCCGGGATAATGCCGACCGCACCTGCGCGCAAGGAGTCCGTCATCTCGAGGCCGCCGCGGCCGTTGAACACGTCCATCTCGCCGCCAATGCGCTCCATCAATCGTCCGATGGCAATCGCCGTCGCCTCGAGCTTGACGATTGAAATGTTGGGATGCACACGGTTGAGGGTCCCGATGCCATCGCTCGAAAGCCCGATACCGAGATATTCCGGCGCATTCTGGATGCCGAGCGGTATGGGTGCCTTCTCCGCAACCGCACCGAAGAACCGTATGAGCTCGGACTCCGGCACGCCCTTCGCGTGCGGCGGCTGGAGGATGGCCCACTTGGCGCCGAGGGACGCCGCGGCCTTCACGAACTCGATTTGTCCACCGATGCTCAGTTCGGCCACGGTGACGGCGAGGGGGACGCGGCCGTCGACGTCCTCCGCCACCCATGACATGAGGGTATGGCGTTCGGCGGTGCTTAGCTTGTTCACTTCGCTCGCGAGGCCGAGCACGGCGATACCGTGGACCTTATGCTTGAGCATCGCCTCGATTTGCAGGCTCATCGCACGGCGGCTGAGATTGCCCGCCTTGTCGAATAGCGCATAAACCATCGGGTAGACGCCGAAGAAGCCGGACTTGGTCTTCATTGCCATCCTGCCTTGCCTTGGAGGGATGATAGTCGATCAAGCGCTGCGATGCATCGCTTCGATCTTCCCGTCAGGAAGGGCTCGAAAAACACCCATTCATGGTCCACCGTCGAGCCGTGAACCAAAGCCGACCTCCAACCCGGAGGTAAGTCTCGAATCACACTCTTCCGCGTCGGGAGAATTCCCTATATTCGGGTTTGTCCACGTGATCTGAACAGCAATGTCGTTGGGAGTAACGCCATGGATTTTCTCAAACGCCTGCCGAGCCCGATCGCTCCGAGCTTCAGCGAGGCACTGCGCATCGATACACAAGCCGGCTGCTGGATCTTCGTGTCCGGCCAGGTCGGCGTGCCGTTACCGCCCGACAAGGGCAGCGTCACGTTCGAACAGGAGGTGCGTACGATCTTCGAGCGCATCCGGGATTCGCTCGGCAAACTCGGCGCCGGCATGAACCATGTCGTCAGCATTAAAACATATTTGACCGATCTCGCTCCCTATGCGGTGTATTCGCGCATCCGCGGAGAGTTCTTCCCGAAAGACCCGCCCACCAGCACCGCCGTGCAAGTCGCGGGCCTGTTGCTCAGCGCGAAGATCGAAATCGACGCCATCGCCTTCCTGCCCGCAGGTCCCGCTGCTTGAACGCAATCCTGGGTCAGTTTGGCGGCATCCGCGTTTAGGAACTTCAAATCCGAATACCGCGCTAGATACAACCTCTTGTGATTGCGCTGAGTCGGATCGTTCGTTCCCTTTAACGTCATGGCCGGGCCGGCCGAAGGCCGAGACCCGGCCATCTACGCCTTTCAGCGATTGGGCAGAAACACATGGTTGCCCGGGTTAAGCCCGGGCATGACGATTGGAGAAGTCCGGTTGGCCACACTAGAATGGCAGGTGCCGAATGTCCCGTTCCAGTCGAACCTTCGAAACGGAGGGCGACAACGATGACGAGCACGCTCGAAACGGAAGCCCGGCCCGGCCTCGGCGAAGTCGAACACGGGCGCAGCCTCGCACGCGCCCCTCACCGCATCGTCGTCGTCGGAGGCGGGGCGGGCGGATTGGAGCTGGTTACCCGGCTCGGCAACACGCTCGGCAAGCGCAAGGCCGCCGTCGTCGAACTCGTGGACCGCTCGCGCACGCATCTGTGGAAGCCCCTCTTGCATGCGGTCGCGGCGGGCAGCATGGACATCAACGAGTTCGAACTCGACTATCTCGCCCAGGCCCATTGGCATAATTTCGTCTATCGCGTTGGGGAGATGGTCGGGCTCGACCGGTCCCGAAAGGAGATTCATCTCGCCGCCACCTACGACGACGAGGGCGTGCAGATCACCCCGCCGCGCTCCTTTCCCTACGATACGCTCGTCATCGCGATCGGCAGCGTCACCAACGATTTCGGAACACCCGGCGCGCGCGAATTTGCGGTACCGCTCGACACGCCCGAGCAGGCAGCCCGATTCAATCGAAGGCTCGTCAATGCCTGCATCCGCGCGCACGCTCAGGAAGCACCGATCCGGCCGGGACAGCTTCACGTCGCAATCATCGGCGCCGGGGCGACCGGGACGGAACTCGCGGCGGAGCTGCACCGGACCGCACGCGCCGTCGTCGCCTTCGGCCTCGACCGCATCGACGCCGAGAAGGATATTCGCATCACGCTGATCGAGGCCGCCGACCGCATCGTGCCGGCCTTGCCAGAACGGATTTCGAAGGCGACCACCAAACTACTGGAGGGTCTCGGCGTTGTCGTTCGAACGAAGGCGCGCGTCACCGAGGTGGGGCGGGATGGCGTAACACTCGCAAGTGGGGATTTCATCCCGTCGGAGCTCGTGGTCTGGGCGGCCGGTGTGCAAGGACCCGAAGTCTTGCACGACCTCGACGGCCTCGAAGCAACGCGCAACCGACAGCTCGTCGTCACGCCGACGCTTCAGACCACACGGGACCCGGATGTCTTCGCGATGGGCGACTGTGCCGCCTGTCCCCGCGAAGGCGACCCCACGCCGGTACCGCCCCGCGCCCAGGCGGCCCACCAGCAGGCGTCCCACCTGGTCAAGCAACTCCGCCGTCGCCTCGACGGCAAGCCGCTCGCACCCTTCAAGTATCGCGATTTCGGATCGCTGGTTTCCCTCGGTCATTACAGTACGGTCGGTAGCCTGATGGGCTTCCTGATCGGCAAGAACTTCCTTGTCGAGGGTTATTTCGCGATGCTCATGTACCGCTCGCTCTACAAAATGCACGAAATGGCGCTTCACGGATTCACCAAGACGGCCCTCGACACGCTCGCCCGGATGATCACGCGGCACACCGACCCGGTGGTCAAACTTCACTGACGTTTATGTTGCCTGCCGCCAACCAACGACGGCAGCGTAAGCCGCTCACCCGGATCGAGCCAAGAAAGGCAGGAAAAATGACGGCACCGATATTCCACTTGATCGCAAACGCACCGAAACCCGTCGGACCCTACAGCCACGTAGTCGAATACGGTGGCTGGCTTTTCGTCACCGGCCAGCTCGCCACCGACCCCGACGACGACGGCCTGCCTCTTCCCGCCGGAATCGAGGCACAGACGCGCAAGGTCTTCGATAACCTCAAGCGGGCACTCGCGGGTGCGGGGGCTGGTCTCGAGCACGTGCTTTGTGTGAGGGTGTTCCTCGCGCATTTCGAGCGAGACTATGCCGATTTCAATCGGATCTATCTCGAGTATTTCGCGCACAATCGGCTTCCCGCGCGCACGACCGTCGGCGTTACCGCACTCGCAAGGGGCGGCATTGTCGAGATCGATCTGATCGCGCACCGCTAAGGCATTCTGCCGGTACGGCCGTTGCCCATTTTTGGCTTTGCAGTTCGTGCAAGCTGTGGTCCACTCCCGCGCGGTAGAGTAATCGCACATGACGCCGGCACCATCCCGCTTACAAGTCCCGATTGAAATTCGATGACAAACAGCTCGAAAGTCAGCACGCGCGGCGTTGGCGCCCGCCTGCGGCGAAAAGAAGACGACCGATACCTGCGCGGCCGCGGCCAATTCGTCGCCGACATCAAGCTCGCCGGTGCCATGGAGGTTGCATTCGTGCGCAGCCCGATTGCGCATGGCCGAATCCGCGGCGTTGAAAAACCGGTCGGATTCGAGCACGCGGTTTTCACCATCGACGATCTCAAGGATGTGCGGGCGATCCGTGCGGTCTCGGCACTCAAGGGTTTCAAGGTTTCCGAGCAGTCGGTGCTGGCGAAGGGCAAGGTCCGCCAAGTCGGTGAAATGATCGCCATGTGCGTGGCTCGCACGCGTGCGGAGGCGGAGGATATCGCTCAGCAAGTGTTCGTCGATTTCGAGGACCTGCCTGCCGTGCACGACATGCTGCAGGCGCGCGAGCCTGGCGCGCCCCTCGTGCACGATGAGTGGGGCGACAACGTCTTTCTCGAGACCCTTTGGGACGACGATCTCGCCGCACTCAAGGCGAGCGCACCGGTTCGGGTCACGCGCCGCATTCGAACCTCTCGGCAGAGCATGGCGCCGATTGAGGGGCGGGCCGTACTCTGCCACTGGGATCGCCGCCTCGATCAGCTCGTGATGTACACGGCGGCACAGATGCCCCACATAAACCGTGCCGGGCTCTCCGAATGCCTCGGCATCGATCAAGGGAAAATCCGCGTCATCGCACCCGACGTGGGCGGGGGCTTCGGCTACAAGGGAATCCTGCTTCCCGAGGAAGTTTGTCTTGCCTGGCTTACGATGAGGCTGGGTGTTCCCGTGCGCTGGCTCGAGGACCGACGCGAAGCGTTGATCGCAAGCGCTAATTGCCGGGAACACTACTACGACATCACGGGCTACGCCGACCGCGACGGCCGCCTTCTCGGGATCGAGTGCGAAGCGACGGTCGATTCGGGCGCTTACTCGTCCTATCCGTTCTCGGCCTGTCTGGAGGCGGCACAAGTAAGCTCGATCCTGCCGGGCCCCTACAAGATGGAACGCTACCGTTGCCGCACATGGTCGGTGGCCACGAACAAGCCGCCGATTCTGCCCTATCGAGGCGTTGCCCGAACCGGCGTGTGCTTTGCGATCGAACTCGTCATCGATGCGATTGCGCGCGAAGTCGGCATCGAGCCCCATGACGTGCGCCTCAAGAACCTGGTGCAGCCCCACGAAATGCCATTCGACAATGTGACGAAGAAGCATTTTGACAGCGGCGATTATCCCGAGGCGGTTCGGCGCGCGGCTGCCGCGATCGATCTTCCGGGTGTGCGTGTGCGGCAGGCCCGCGGTGAGGCCGATGGCCGCAAGATCGGCGCAGGCTTCGCGGTCTATTGCGAGCAGGGGGCCCACGGCACGTCGGTCTATTATGGGTGGGGAATTCCGATGGTGCCCGGCCATGAGCAGTGCTTCGCGCGTCTTTCACCCGACGGGGTGCTCGAAATTCGGATCGGCGCGCATTCCCATGGGCAGAGCCTTGAGACCACGCTCGCCCAAGTGGCGCACGCCGTGCTCGGCGTCGATCCGGCCAGTGTCCGGCTGATCCACGGCGATACAGCACTCACGCCCTATTCGACGGGAACGTGGGGTTCGCGCAGCATGGTGATGTCGGGGGGTGCGGTCGCGTCGGCCTGCAAAGAGATCGCGCGCCGCGTCAAGCAGATCGCGGGCAAGGTCATGGACGCCGCACCCGAGGCCGTGGCGCTCGAGGACGGCTTCGCCCTCGTCCCCGGAACCAACAAGCGCATGCCGCTCTCGGAAGTGGCGCACGTCTGGTATCGCAAGCCGCAGCTTCTGCCGGCCGACATCGATCCGGGCGGGCTCGAGACCACGGCGGGATACAAGCCTGCGCGCGACAGCGGCACCTTCAGCTACGCCTGCCACGCCGTGGTCGTCGCGGTTGACGTCGAACTCGGTCAGGTCGAGATCCTCGACTACGCGATCGTCGAGGATGGTGGAACGCTGATCAATCCGATGGTGGTCGACGGCCAAATTCTCGGCGGCACGGCGCAGGGCATCGGCACGGCACTCTACGAAGAGATGCCCTTCGACCGCGAGGGACAGCCGCTTGCGTCCACGCTGGCGGATTATATCCTTCCGGGTGCTACGGAAATGCCGAATGTCCGCATCGAGCATATGGTGACGCCTTCGCCCTATACGGAATTCGGCCAGAAGGGCCTCGGGGAAGGCGGGGCGATAGCCCCACCGGCCGCCATCGCGAATGCGATCAACGATGCGCTCAAGGACCTGGGCGTCGAGATCGGTGAATGCCCGATATCGCCGCGCCGGCTGTTGGCGGCAATCGAGGAGGCGCGCGCGCGGCGCACGAAGGCGGCATGAAACCGGTCGCCTTCGATTACGAAAAACCGGCCGATCTTGCGTCGGCGATCGCATTCCTTCGGCGTGCGAACGGGGAGGCCAAGGTGATCGCCGGCGGCCAGTCGCTCGGGCCGATGCTCAATCTGCGGCTGGCGCAGCCGCGGCTTCTCGTCGATGTGCGAGGCATCGCGGCCCTTAACGCGGTCGAGGCCAGTCCGGATTCGACGACAATCGGTGCGGCGGTCACCCATGCCGCGATCGAGGATGGCCGCATCGCCGGTCCAATCGGCGGACTCTTAAGTCACGTCGCTGCCGACATCGCGTATCGCGCAGTCCGGAACCGGGGAACGATTGGCGGAAGCCTCGCCCACGCCGACCCGGCGGCGGATTGGTTGACGACGCTCCTCCTTCTCGATGCGAGCGTGCTGATCGAGGGATCGGGTGGGCGGCGCACGCTCCCGGCCGCCCAACTCGTCACGGGTCCGTTCCAGACGAACCTTGCCGCCGACGAGATCCTCGTCGCCGTGCGCATTCCAAATCTCTCCCGTGCCGCACGGTGGGGCTATTACAAATTCTGCCGCAAGCCCGGCGAGTTCGCCGAAGCGATCGGTGCTGTGTTGCACGATCCTGAGCGTGGCGTTGTGCGTGCCGCGATCGGCGCCATAGGAGGCGCACCTCATATCGTCGTGTCCGCCGAGAATCTGCTCAACGGTGGCAGAACGGAGGCGGCGTTGCACATCGTGGAAGAAGCGGGACTCGCGGAGGACGCCTACGAACGCCAGGTGCATTTCGTAGCACTCCAGCGGGCGGTGCGCAGGCTTTCGGAGTGGCGCTTGAAATGAAGAGCATAACGCTACGCGTGAATGACAGGGATGTAACCGCGGCGGTCGAGCCGCGAACCCAACTTGCCGACTTTCTCCGCGAGCAGCTGCTTCTCACGGGCACGCATATCGGCTGCGAACATGGCGTATGCGGTGCCTGCACCCTTGAGATCGACGGCGCTCCCGCACGTTCCTGCATCACCTACGCGGTCGCGTGCGACAAGGCGACGGTTCGCACCATCGAAAGTTTCGACGACGATCCGGTAATGACGACATTGCGCGAGGCGTTCTCGGCGGAGCATGGGCTTCAATGCGGCTATTGCACGCCGGGAATGCTGATCACCGCCCGCGATATCGTCATGCGGCTGCCGAATGCCGACGAGCCGCGCGTGCGCAAGGAACTGTCCGGTAATCTTTGCCGCTGCACCGGATATAACGGGATCGTGAAGGCCATCATGCGCGTTCTCGCGGCAAGGGGTGCGAGGTCTCGCGATGGAGCTTGAAACTCGTTTCACCGTTCCCTTTCCGCGTGACACCGTGTGGCGGGCGTTCAAGAATGTCGAGGCTCTCGTCGGCTGCATGCCGGGTGCATCGCTTCGCTCACCTCCGGCGCCGACCGAAAACGGCCTCGACCTCGATCTGGGTTTCGCGGTGAAGCTCGGGCCGATCTCGGCGAGCTTTGCGGGACGCGGTGCGGTCGTTTACACGGACCAGACCTATCGTGGAACGCTCAACGGTTCAGGCAGCGACCAGCGCACCAACTCCCGTGTCAAAGGCACCGGCGACTTCGTGTTGAGCGAGATCGCCGGTGGCGGAGGTACTGACGTCGGCGTGAAGATCGATTACGCGCTCACGGGTGCGCTCGCGCAATTCAGCCGCGGCGGCATCGTCAAGGAGATCGCCAATCAGCTGACGGCGCAATTCGCCCAGAATCTCGCAAAGCAGTTGGTGGCGGCGAGTGCCGCAGCGGCTCCGGCGGCCGGCGGGACCGGCGAAGCCCGCCCGCAGGCGGTCGCAGCACCCACGGCATCCGAAGCTCAGCCGCTCGAGATGGGCGGTCTCTTTTTCCGTGCCATTCGGACATGGCTCAAGGACCTGCTCGGCCTTTCGAGGCTGGAGAAGTCGGCGAGCGCACCGACCATGGAAATCAATCTTCCCGATGTCGTCGCGGAAGTGAGCGAGGCATTTCGGCGCTACGAAAAGGCACTCGTGGCGAACGACGTTCACGTGCTCGACGAGCTGTTCTGGAAGAACGGTGCTGCCATTCGCTACGGTGTTGGGGAAAGTCTCTATGGCTTCGACGAAATTGCGGCATTCAGGGCGGCCCGACCGCCCGTCAACCTTGCGCGGACCCTGGGCCGGACGGTCGTCACCACGTTCGGACGCGATTTCGCGACGGCCAATACCGAGTTCACACGCGAGGGGCTCGCTCGGCCCGGACGGCAAACCCAGTGCTGGGTGCGCACGGCCGAGGGCTGGCGCATTGTTGCGGCGCACGTGAGTTTGCCTCATTCCAAGGGCTGAACTTGACGTCGGACACGGGCAACGGACCGATTACAGAGATAACGAATTACGCTATCCTAGCGATCATGCATTTCCCGGTCTCCGTGAATAGATGTTTGTCCTACTATACGAATGGCGCGTGAAGCCCGGCCGTGAGAGTGAATTTGTAGAGGCGTGGTCAAATCTAACCAGGCTGATCTACAAACGGCGGGGCAGCCTTGGATCGCGGCTTCATCGCACCGAAGATGGGCGATTTATTGCCTACGCGCAGTGGCCGGGCCGCGACGCGTGGAATATTTCGCTTAACGAACCGACGACGCCCGAGGAGGAGAATTACCGCCGCGTGATGCAGGAGAGCGCCGTCCGCAAGAAACCGGACATTCTTATGACCCTCGTCGAGGACGAGCTCGTTACTGAGCCCTACCATCCCTCGGCACCGGCGCGTTAGGCGCGAAAAAGGGTTTCGTCGGTCGGGGACGTAGCACTAGAGTTGCAGTTGAGAAAATCGGCAGGGGGCTAGGGTGAAGACACATGTGCGCGTTGCGGTGATCGGCGGTGGAGCCGTCGGTTGCTCCATCCTTTATCACTTGACGGAAGCAGGCTGGACGGACGCGGCACTCCTCGAGCGCGACGAATTGACCGCGGGTTCGACATGGCACGCGGCGGGGCTTTTGCCGCTCTTCAACATGTCGTACGCGACCGGCCAGGCGCACAGATATTCGATCGATCTCTATACGCGTCTCTCCGCCGAGTGGAGCCGCGATGTCGGTTTCAAGCGGGTCGGCAACTTGCGCATGGCGCGAACCAAAGAGCGCATGGAGGAGTTCCAGACCTACGCGACAACCGCCGACTCGATCGGCGTGCCTTACGAGTGGTGGACTCCCAAGGATATCAAGGACCGCTTTCCGCTTGTGAACGTCGAGGGCCTGGTTGGCGCACTCTTTCACCCGACCGACGGCTACATCAATCCTGCCGACATCACGATGCTGCTCGCCGACGCTGCGCGCAAAGCGGGGGCCGCCATCCACCGCAAGACGGACGTGCAGGCGATCGAGCGGCTGTCGAGCGGGGAGTGGCGCCTAAGAACCAATCAAGGCGAGATCGTCTGCGAGAATGTGATCGCCGCCACCGGAAACCACGCGCAGCGTACGGCGGCAATGGTCGGACTTTATATCCCGGCCATACCCGTCGAGCATCAGTACATCGTGACCGACGAGATTCCCGAGATCGTCGCATGGCGCAAGGCGGGTAAGCCGGAGCACCCTATTCTGCGCGATGCCGACGCGCGCTGGTACATGCGCGAGGAGCGCGGCGGGCTGATCCTCGGCCCCTATGAAAAAGGCGCACCCGCCTGGGCCGTCCACGGCGTTCCCGAGAATTTCCGCGCCGACCTTTTGCCACCCGATCTTGATCGGCTCGAGTGGCACATCGAGGAAGCGTTCGTGCGGATGCCCTGCTTTGCGAAAGGTGGGGTTAAGACCGTCTATAACGGACCGATCTGCTACACACCCGACGGCAATCCGCTTGTCGGGCCGGCGCCCGGCCTCGCGAATTTCTATTTCGCCGAAGGGTTCTCCTTCGGCATCACCGCCGCCGGCGGTGCCGGCAAGTATCTGACGCAGATCGTCACCGAGGGCGAGGCGGAGATCGACATGCTGGCACTCGACCCGAGGCGATTCGGCGCCTACGCGACGCGGTCCTATGTGGTGAAGAAAAACGAAGAGGCTTACGAGCATGTCTTCGTGCTCCATTACCCCGACGAAGAACGGCCCGCTTGCCGCCCACTCCGCACGGCACCGGCCTATGACCGCCTGAAGGCGCGTGGGGCGGTGTTCGGCCAACGCTTCGGATGGGAGCGGCCGAATTTCTTCGGGCCGAGACCGTCCGAGGAGCCCCGCTTCAAGGAGAAATGGTCGTTCCGGCGCGGCAACTGGTGGCCATACGTGAAGGCCGAGGCCGAGGCCATCCGTCATAATGTCGGCCTTATCGAGGCGTCGACCTTCGCGAAATATCTTGCAAGCGGACCGGGTGCCAGCACCTGGCTCGACTCGCTCGTCGCGAACCGGTTGCCGCAAAAACCGGGCCGTATCCAGCTCACCCATGCCTGCACGCCCAAAGGTGGGGTGCGCTCCGAATTCACGATCATGCGCGAGGGGGCGGATGCGTTCTACATCGTCGGCGCCGGGGCCGCGGAATCCTACGACTGGGATTACCTCACGCGGACGATGCCCAAGGATGGCTCAGTCCGGCTTCAAAAGGTGACGGGACAATACGGCGTGTTCGTGGTCGCGGGTCCGAAAGCGCGCGATGTGCTCTCGCCGCTCGTCGACGGGGAGGATCTATCGAACAAGGGCTTCCCTTGGCTCACCGGCAAGCAGGCGACGGTCGGGATGGCGCCAGTCCGGCTCATGCGCGTGAATTACGTAGGAGAGCTCGGGTGGGAAATTCACCATCCGATCGAGTACCAGAACCACATCTTCGATGTACTCGAAGAGTCCGGCCGCAAGTTCGATATGAAGCTCGTGGGAATGCGGGCCATGAACTGGCTCCGCCTGGAGAAGAGCTATCGCGGATGGGGTACCGAGCTTTCGAAGGAAGTCACGGCCCTCGAGAGCGGGCTCGACCGCTTCATCCGCTTCGACAAGAACAGCGATTTCGTCGGCCGTGCTGCACTCGAGAAGCAAAAGACGTCCGGTGGATTGCGCTGGAAGCTCGCAACGCTGTTGATCGATGGGCCGCAGGACGCGGACCCCTGGGGGGTCGAATCGGTCTGGTCGGATGGCAAGGTCGTGGGTCGCGCCACGGGCGGGGGCTATTCCGTCAATTTCGGCAAGCAGATCGCCATGGCGTTCGTGCGGCCGGAGTATGCCGAGGAAGGCCGGGAGCTCTCGATCAAGATGCTGGATGCGCGTTACCCGGCGCGCGTCGTCATGGATAGCCCTTACGACACGGCCAACGAGCGCGCACGCATGGACGGCGGCAGCACCGCCCGTTAACGGGACGGGATGGGAACCAGCGGGCCGTGGCCCGACGACTGGGGAAGACCGTCGTCGAGCGCGTAATAGTCGCTCTTGTCGGCTGTATAGATGTGCTGAACGATTTTTATGCCTGTCGGCACGTCGAGCGTGCCCGCCGAGATCGAAATATAGTCCTTGCCCTGGCCCTCCCAGAAAAGAACGGCGCCGCAATTGCCGCAAAAGCCGCGTCGGGCGGCCTTCGAGGACTGATACCATTTGAGTCCGTCTTGGCGGGTCAGGGTAAAATCCGCCCGCTTGGCGGCCGTCGCCGCCATGTAGTGGCCGGACGTTCGGCGACACTGGGAGCAGTGGCACGCGACGACGTCGCGAATCGGTCCCCTGATCTCATAACGCACGCCACCGCAGAGGCACCTGCCTTTTGCGCGCACATCGGGCTTTTCCTTGCTCATGCTTCAATCCTCGTCGATCTGGTGATGACCGGTTGCGACCGTGGCAATATATCGTGCCAATATACGGGTATATAGGGGCTAAGAAGCCTCGTGTGACGGATTCGGAGGTGGGGTGCCGTGCGGTATTTCGATGCCGACGCCGTGCATGGCGCGCTCGACTATCGCGCCTTGGTCGAGGCGTTGCGAGACGGGCATCGCAAGGGTGTCGACGCGGTCGAGCGAATTCTGATGGCCCAGCCATCGCGTGATGGCGGAAGCGACCATTTTCTCGTCTTGCCGGCATGGCAGCGTGGCGAAGCGCTTGGCGTCAAGCTCGTCACGGTTTTTCCAAACAACAAGTCCGAGGACGGCCCGCCAACAATTCAAACCGCTTACGTGCTGTTCGATGGCGGATCGGGCACGCCGATCGCACTCCTCGAGGGATCGGCACTGACGCTCCGCAAGACTGCGGCGGATTCCGCTCTCGGTGCTTCCTATCTAGCGCGCGCCGACGCGACGAGCCTCCTCGTGGTGGGGGCAGGGGCCCAGGCGCCCCATCAAATCATGGCCCACTGCGCCGTGCGCCCCTCGATCGAAAAGGTTCTCGTTTGGAACCGGACACCCGCCAACGCTCATCGACTGAGCCGCGCGCTGCATATCGAGGGGGTTGAAATCCGGGTGACGGAGGATCTTCCACGCGCTGTCGCGTCGGTGGATGTAATTTCCTGCGCCACCATGGCGACCGAGCCCGTGATCGAAGGGGCGTGGCTAAAGCCCGGAGCGCATCTCGATCTCGTCGGCGGCTATACAAACGACATGCGCGAGGCGGATGACGAAGCGATACGGCGCGCGCGGGTCTTCGTCGATTCGCGGTGGTTCACGATCGGAAAATGCGGCGACATCACCGGGCCGATGCAATCCGGCGCACTCGCCCAGCATGGAATCGTGGCCGATCTCTTCGAGCTTTGCAACGGTGCGCATCGGGGGCGAAGCAGCAGGGATGAGATCACGATCTTCAAAAATGCCGGCGGTGCTCATCTCGATCTCATGACCGCCCGCTTCGTTTATGAGACGCTCGAGCGAAAACAGCCCTAACTCGACGTGCGCGCGCCGCACCTCGCGTTGCGCCGGGCCGACGACCTCCCTATGATCGCGCCCATGGTTGAACAATCCAGCGCGGGCCCATTCGTCGATCCGAACGACTTTGTCGTCGTCGAAACCTGTGCTGGCTGCGGACGGCAATTCACCTGCTGCCCGGCGGGTGAATGCTGGTGCGGGCGAGAGGCGGTTCGCCTCCCACTCCCGGCGGAAGGCTATGACGCGAATTGCTATTGTCCAACCTGCCTGCAAAAACTGGCCGAGACCGGACAGAAATGACTTTTGCTAGGTCGGTCAATACGATAAGGATTGCTTAAAAGCGGCATCCTTCTTGGCAGCCTTGTCGCTTTTGAATAAATTCATGTCCCTGTAGCGTCAGCCGGCCGGATGCTGGCCGGCTATTTTGATGAGCGCGGCTCGTACCGCCTTACCATGGGTGAAAAAATGCCTGAAAACAGCGATCAGGGCGGTGAGCTCGACCTCAACTCGCTCAACGATGCCGAGCTTGTCGAGCAGATGCATGACGACATGTATGACGGTCTCCGGCCGGAGATCGAGGAGGGAACGCGCATCCTTCTCGCGCGAGGCTGGCCGGCCGA
This sequence comes from Alphaproteobacteria bacterium, assembly GCA_035625915.1. Taxonomy (NCBI): domain Bacteria; kingdom Pseudomonadati; phylum Pseudomonadota; class Alphaproteobacteria; species Alphaproteobacteria bacterium. Next base: position 13,701 of record DASPOR010000199.1, read on the forward strand.
CAAAGTCTTGAATGAAGCGCTCGTCGAAGGGATGCGGATCGTCGGAATCGATTTTCGCGATGGCATTCTCTTTGTGCCGGAGGTGCTGCTGGCGGCCAACGCGATGAAGGGCGGAATGGAGATCCTCCGTCCGATCCTCGCGAAGTCGGACATCGAGCCGATGGGCAAGATCGTCATCGGAACGGTGAAGGGCGACGTCCACGACATCGGCAAGAACCTGGTCTCGATGATGCTCGAAGGTGCGGGCTTCGAAGTGATCGATCTCGGGATCAACAATCCCGTCGAAAATTATCTCGAAGCACTCGAAAAGCATAAGCCCGACATCCTCGGCATGTCCGCACTCCTGACGACCACGATGCCCTACATGAAAGTCGTGATCGACACCCTCAAGGAAAAAGGCATCCGGGACGATTACATCGTCCTCGTCGGCGGAGCACCGCTCAACGAGAATTTCGGCAAGGCGGTCGGCGCCGACGCCTATTGCCGGGACGCCGCGATGGCCGTCGAAACCGCAAAGCGCCTCATCGCCGAGCGTCGGCAGGCGCCGAGCCTGCGCGCCCAGGGTGCATCCACGTGAGCGAACAAGCACCTGTTCTGCTTATCGCATGTGGTGCACTCGCCCACGAGATCATGGCGCTTTTGCGCGCCAATCGCTGGTCGCATATGACCGTGCAATGCTTGCCCGCGAAACTCCACAACACCCCGCAGAAAATCACTGAAGCGGTTCGCGCCAAGATCCGTGCGGGGCGCGAAAAGTTCGGCCGGATATTCGTTCTCTATGGCGATTGCGGCACGGGGGGCGCCTTGGACGAAATGCTCGCCGAGGAGGGCGTCGAGCGGATCGCCGGTGCCCATTGCTATGAATTTTTCACGGGATCCCGGGATTTTGAGGAACTGTCCGAGGCCGAGCCGCGCAGCTTCTACCTGACCGATTTTCTCGCGCGCCATTTCGACCGCCTTATCATTCAGGGCCTCGGAATCGACCGATATCCCGAGCTGTTGCCGCTTTATTTCGGCAATTACACGCGCCTCGTGTACCTCGCACAGTTCGAGGACCCGGCACGGCTCGCGCAGGCGCGCGAGGCTGCCGCACGCCTCGGCCTCGCGTTCGAATATCGCTTCACCGGCTATGGTGAGCTCGCACCCGCACTGGCCCGCGCGAACGGGAGCACGGGCGGAGCAGCGCGTTCCTTGCGCCGAACGCCTCTTGCGGCCGCCGCACCGGGAGATTGAAAGCCATGTACGCGTTGCGCTTGTGGTCGACGCGGCACGCGCGCGGGCTCGAATCGCTTTATCGCGTTTTCGAGCGAGTATTGGTCGCACTGGATCCACTTTGGCGCGGGATCGGATATGAGCGCATCGAGCGTCCCGTGGCCGCGATCGAGAAGGCGATCAAGGGCCTCTTTTTTGATTGCCAGATGTGCGGACAATGCGCGCTCAGCGTGACCGGCATGTCCTGCCCGATGAATTGCCCCAAGCAGCTGCGGAACGGACCGTGCGGGGGCGTGCGCGGCGACGGCCATTGCGAAGTCGTTCCCGCGATGCGCTGCGTTTGGGTCGATGCATGGGAGGGCAGCCGGCGGATGAGAGCGGGCAAGACGGCATTCTGCGTTGTGCAGACGCCCGTTGACCGGCGCCTCGCGGGAAAATCGTCCTGGCTCAGGGTTGCGCGCGGGATAACGGAGAACCGGACGTGATCTTCGAAGACGAGCCGGAGCCGGGCAAGCCATTCCCGCTATTGCCGGGACACAGTTCTCCGGGCCGGCTCGAACGCGTGCTGCGCGCCGGCGTGTTCACCGTGACCGCGGAACTGGCCCCGCCTGACTCCGCGCATGGGGAAGACGTCTATGCGCGGGCGCGAATCTTCGATGGCTTCGTCGACGCGATCAACGCGACCGACGGCAGCGGCGCCAACTGCCACATGTCGAGCACGGCCGTCTGCGCGCTTCTTACCCGCATCGGTTATTCGCCCGTGATGCAGATTTCCTGCCGCGACCGGAATCGGATCGCGATCCAGGGCGACATCCTCGGCGCGTCCGCGATGGGTGTTTGCAATATCCTCTGCCTGACGGGGGACGGGGTCGAGGCGGGCGATCATCCGCAGGCCAAGCCGGTCTTCGACCTCGACTGCATGTCGCTTCTCGAGATTGCGCGCATGTTGCGCGACGAAAGCCGCTTTCAAAGCGGGCGCAAGCTGACGAGCCAACCGCAGATCTTTCTGGGGGCTGCGGAAAATCCTTTCGCACCACCTTTCGATTGGCGGCCGATTCGGCTCGCGAAAAAGGTTGCTGCCGGGGCGCAATTCATCCAGACCCAGTATTGCTTCGACGTGCCACGGCTGCGTGCATTCATGACAGCCGTCGAGGAGCTAGGCCTTCTCGGCAAGGTTTTCATCCTGGTGGGTGTGGGCCCGCTTCCATCGGCCAAGACGGCGGCCTGGCTGCGCAATCACGTCCCCGGCGTTCATATCCCCGACGAAATCGTCAAGCGCCTAGCGGGTGCGGCAAAGCCTAAGGAAGAAGGGCGCAGGATTTGCGTGGAACTCATTCAGCAGATCCGGGACATCAAGGGGGTTTCCGGCGTGCACGTGATGGCCTACCGCCAGGAAGAGGCGGTCGCCGATGTCATCGCCACATCGGGTGTGCTCCAAGGGCGCGTGCCCTGGTACCCAAATCGCGACAAACATCTCAACGATCAAAAGGCAGCATCATGACGGATACCGTCGTCAGCTCAGCGACCAAGGAAGTTGTCATCGGTTTCGACCGGCCGTTCGTCGTGATCGGCGAGCGGATCAATCCGACCGGTCGGAAGATTCTGGCCGAGGAAATGGCGGCCGGCGATTTCAGCCGGGTCGAGCGGGACGCCATCGCCCAAGTCGAGGCGGGTGCTCATATGCTCGACGTCAATGCGGGCATCCCCCTTGCGGACGAACCGGCGATCCTCGCCAAGACCGTCCAGCTCGTCCAATCGATCACGAACGTTCCGTTGTCGATCGACTCATCGATCGTCGCCGCACTCGAAGCAGGGCTCGCCGTCTATAGGGGCAAGGCCCTCGTCAATTCGGTTACGGGCGAGGAAGAGCGGCTCGAAACCGTCCTCCCGCTTGTCAAGAAACACAACGCCGCGGTGGTCGCCATCTCGAACGACGAGACCGGCATATCCGAGGACCCGAACGTGCGCTTCGCGGTCGCCAAGCGGATCGTGGAGCGCGCCGCCGATCACGGCATTCCCGTGAGCGACATCGTGGTCGACCCCCTCGTGATGCCGATCGGCGCCATAAATCAGGCTGGCGTGCAAGCAACGCAACTGATCCGCCGTTTGCGCGAGGAGCTCAAGGTGAATACGACGTGCGGCGCTTCCAATATCAGTTTCGGCCTGCCCTCGCGCGGCGGAATCAATGCAGCGTTTCTCTGTGTGGCGATCGGCGCCGGCATGACCTCGGCAATCACGAATCCCTGTCATGAGGAAATCCTCAGGGCGGTCATGGGTGCAGATGTGATGATGGGGCACGATCCGGCTTGTGCACGCTGGATTCGCCGGTTCCGCGAAGCACCTCCCGCGGGTGCGGAAGGAGAAGTCGCACGCGGCCGGCGCGAGACCAGGCGGCGGCGTGCCTAGCGAAGCCTTCATCGTCTTCACGCCCTCGGGCCGGCGCGGCCGATTCCCGCTCGGCACGTCTGTGCTTCAGGCGGCGCGCACGCTCGGCGTCGATATCGATTCCGTTTGCGGCGGGCGAGGTATTTGCGGGCGTTGTCAGGTTCTTTTGTCCGAGGGCGATTTCGCCAAGCACGCGATTGCCTCGCGCCCCGAGCACCTCTCGGCATTT
>DASPOR010000200.1 GCA_035625915.1 Alphaproteobacteria bacterium
TGGGAGCGTTTCGCCGGACTGTCCCTCCCGCGCGAGACATTGCAGCGGTTTCTCGATCGCATACCGTTCGCGACGCGCTACCCCCGTCGATACGAGGCTCGGCGAATCGATGTGCCCACAAGCCTTCCGCTCCAGATCGAACGCAGCATGTCTACCCAAGAAGCCTTCGGCAAGATCCTGAACGATATCGCCCGCAGCAACTCGCAACTTGCCGAACGGATCGTCACGACATCGCCCGACGTGACGGTTTCGACCAATCTCGGACCTTGGGTCAATCGCCGGGGCATCTTCGACCGCGAGACGTTGGCTGACCCCTTCAAGGAGGAGCAGGTCGTCTCCGCACAGCGCTGGGTCCAGTCACCCCAAGGCCAGCATATCGAGCTCGGCATCGCGGAGAACAATCTTTTCCTGATGCTCGCCGCACTTGGCCTCAGCCATTCCTTGTTCGGCGCACGGCTGCTGCCCATCGGCACGCTCTACGATCCTTTCATTCAGCGTGGCCTCGATGCGCTCAATTACGCCTGCTACCAGGACGCGCGATTTCTTCTGGTGGCGACCCCATCCGGGATCACGCTTGCGCCGGAGGGTGGCGCTCACCAGTCGATCGGCACACCGATGATCGGCATCGCCCAGGACGGCATGGCGGCGTTCGAACCTGCCTTTGCCGACGAGCTTGCGACGGTCATAGCCTGGGCATTCGATTACATGCAGCGAAGCGGAGACAATCCGGTACGCGAGTCCCATCCGGGATTCTCCTGGCTGCGCGATTCTGCGGGCGGTTCCGTTTACCTGCGCCTTTCGACCCGCTCGATCGCCCAGATCGAGCGGGCGATTGACAGCGACCTGCGCGCCGAGGTCATCGCGGGCGGCTACTGGCTGAAGCCGCCGCGGCCGGGCGCTGAACTTGCGATCGTCTACACGGGTGCGGTGGCACCGGAAGCGATCGCGGCATGGGAGCAATCGAGTGAAGACGTTCCGGGCGCTGGCCTCCTCGCCGTCACGTCCGCCGACCGTCTTAACGCCGAATGGATGGCGGCGCGGCGCGCGCGGGAGGCGGGTGAAGGACAGGCCCGCTCCCATATCGAGCGGCTCCTTGCGACACTGGCGCCGGATGCGGCTTTGGTGACGGTGCTCGATGGCCATCCGGCAACGCTCTCCTGGCTCGGGGCGGTCCACGGGCACAGGGCAGCGTCCCTCGGCGTCGAACATTTCGGTCAATCGGGGGACATTCCCGCCCTGTACAGCAAATACCACCTGGATACGGATGCTATCCTCGACGCCGCCGCCGGAGTGCTTATCGCGCGGCGGCGAGATCGGGCGTAGTCCCCCAATTTGCACCCTCGATAACCAGCCGAATTTTCGGCTCGTTGGCTCTAACTCGATCGCGGCGTGAACTTGATCGGGCGCACGTTCATCCTATTTCTTATCGATTGCCGTCGGTCGCGTTCGTTGGCGGCCGTGGGACATTAATCGCGGTTTGCGCTCGTGTACCCCTTGAACCCCGCGGCCCGAGGCCTTAATAGATCGGCCCTGCGTCTGAGACATTGACGCTTCCGGCGATAGCAGGTAGCGATAGCGCCTTGCGTCGCGGGCGTGGCGGAATTGGTAGACGCGCCAGGCTTAGGACCTGGTGGCCGCGAGGTCGTGGGGGTTCAAGTCCCTCCGCCCGCACCAGGTGCTGGGGAGGGCATTGTCACCGAGGGGATGCGGGCCGCGTGCCGACCGCTCAGCCGACGGCAGGTATGGTCCGCAGTCGGGCCGTCTAATTTCACGAACAGTCGAGACGATTTATGGAAGTCAAGCAAACCACTGTCGATGGCCTCAAGCATGAATTGAAGGTCGTGCTTTCCGCCAAGGACCTCGAGGAGAAGATCGATCGCCGTCTGGGCGAACTCGCAAATCAAGTGCGTATTCCGGGATTTCGGCCGGGCAAGGTGCCGCTTTCGGTCCTGAAGAAACGCTACGGCGATTCGGTTCTCGGTGAGGTTGTTGAGCGAGCGATCTCCGACAGCTCCGAGCGCGCCCTCACCGACCATGGCTTGAAGCCGGCGTTACGGCCCAAGATTGAGGTAACGTCGTTCGAGAAGGGTACCGACCTCGAATACAAGATGGCGTTCGAGGTGCTGCCCAAAATCGAACCGATGGACTTTACCGCGCTCACACTCGAGCGCTTGGTGGCCGACATCGCGGACAAGGACGTCGATGACGCCCTCGATCGTCTTGCCAAGCAGCAAAAGCGGAACGAGCCAGCACCCGACGGCCATAAGGCCGCGGCAGGCGACGTGGTGGTGATCGACTTCAACGGCACGGTCGACGGCAAGGAATTTCCCGGCGGCTCGGCCGAGGGTTATTTCCTCGAGCTTGGCGCCAACCAATTCATCCCCGGTTTTGAGGATCAGCTCGTGGGCTCGGCCGCCGGGGCAAAGCTTACGGTCCATGTGACCTTTCCCGCGGATTACCCCGCGAAGGAACTCGCGGGCAAACCGGCAAAGTTCGAGGTCGCCGTAAAGGAGGTACGGATTCCCTTGGCCACGGCGATCGACGAACGGCTCGCCACGGACATGGGACTAGAGAACCTTGAAGCACTTCGCAAATCCGTGCGCGAGAGGATCGAGCGCGAATATGCCGATGTTTCGAAGCAGCGCCTCAAGCGCGCCCTTCTTGACGCGCTCGCTGCCGCGCACGATTTTCAGGTGCCCGCAGGCATGGTGGACCTGGAATTCGAGCAGATCTGGCGTCAAATCGAGGAGGGCCGTAAGGGCGGCACCCTCGATCCCGAGGATACGGCTAAAACGGACGACGAACTCAAGGCCGAATATCGCGCAATCGCGGAGCGGCGCGTGCGTTTGGGGCTGCTCCTTTCCGAAGTCGGTCAGCGACACAATATTGCTGTTGCACCCGAGGAGGTAAATCGCGCGATGATTGAAGAGGCGCGCCGTTTCCCTGGCCAAGAGCGGAAAGTGCTGGAGTATTTCAAGAACTCGCCCGAGGCGGTGGCGCAACTTCGCGCGCCGATCTTCGAGGCCAAGGTCGTGGACTTCATCGTCGAACTTGCCAAACCGAAAGAGCGGCGGATTTCAATTGCCGAACTTCTCGCCGAGCCGGAGGACGAAGCGAAGGGCGACGCGGCGGTGGAAACGAAAGGTGCCAAAAGTCCTTCGACCCGGAAGAAAAGCGAGCGCAAGAAACCTGCCAAAGCTAAGGAGGAATGAGGTTCGCCGCGAACACGTTCGCGCGGCCTTCGACTGCCGAGTTGTTTGCATGTCACGTCACTCCGGTCGGAGCCAAACGGGAGGCGGGAACCCAGATGCTGGATGATCGCATTCGCAGGCATGACAAAAAGCGATGATCCGCTAGAATCGATATCTGAGCGAGTTCGAGGATCGAGGAAGGAACGGACGTTAGATGGCTGACAAGATGGATACCCAGGCGAACTACCTGATCCCCATGGTCGTCGAGCAAACCAGTCGGGGGGAGCGCTCTTACGACATTTACTCCCGGCTATTGAAGGAGCGGATCATTTTCCTGACGGGACCGGTGAACGATGCGGTTGCGAGCCTTATCTGCGCGCAGCTGCTGTTCCTTGAATCGGAGAATCCGAGCAAGGATATTGCGTTCTATGTCAACTCGCCCGGTGGGGTGGTGACCTCGGGCCTCGCGATCTACGACACCATGCAGTACGTGCGCCCCGACATCATGACCGTCTGCGTCGGCCAGGCGGCGAGCATGGGCTCGCTCCTTCTCGCCGCGGGAACGAAGGGCAAACGTTATGCTCTGCCCAATGCGCGGATTATGATTCATCAACCATCCGGCGGCGCTCAGGGTCAAGCGACCGACATCGAAATCCAGGCGCGCGAAATTCTCAGTCTCAGAACACGGCTCAATCAAATATACGTCAAGCACACCGGCCAGCCGATCGAAGTGATCGAACAAGCGGTTGAGCGCGACAAGTTTCTCTCGCCAGACGAGGCAAGGGAATTCGGCATTGTGGACCAAGTGGTGGTAAGCCGCCCGCTGCCAGCGGACGCGGATGCAACTGTCAAGGCTTAATTCTTTTGCGCTGCACCCGACGCCTCCCGATTAACCGAATGTTGAGTAGTCGGGCGCAAGACTGTGCCCTGCGGCGGGCACGGCTCAAGGCCAAAGACTGACGCGGTTTGGCCTTTTCAGAAGCCGACCGCTCGGGAATCGGCCTTTTTAGACGTTGTCCCGTCTGGCGCCGCTCGTTAACATAAGGTAGCTGTGGACGGGTAGTGCCTCTCTCGACGGTGTGGGAATGAACAAATCTTCGGGTGGCGACTCAAAAAATACTTTGTACTGCTCTTTCTGCGGAAAGAGTCAGCACGAGGTGCGCAAACTCATCGCGGGTCCGACGGTGTTCATCTGCGACGAGTGCGTCGAGCTGTGCATGGACATCATCCGCGAAGAGCACAAGACGACGCTGGTGCGTTCTCGCGACGGCGTGCCGAGCCCGCGCGATATCCGCCTTGTCCTCGACGACTATGTCATCGGCCAGACCCACGCGAAGAAAGTGCTTTCGGTTGCGGTCCACAATCACTACAAACGCCTCGCGCACGGTGCGAAGAACAACGACGTCGAGCTTGCCAAGTCGAACATCCTCCTTGTCGGTCCGACCGGTTCGGGCAAGACGCTGCTCGCGCAGACGCTCGCGCGCATTATCGACGTGCCGTTCACCATGGCGGATGCGACAACCCTGACGGAAGCGGGATACGTTGGCGAGGACGTCGAGAACATCATCCTCAAGCTGCTTCAGGCCGCCGACTACAATGTCGAACGTGCGCAGCGCGGCATCGTCTATATTGACGAGGTCGATAAGATCAGCCGCAAGTCCGACAACCCGTCGATAACGCGCGACGTGTCCGGCGAAGGCGTGCAGCAAGCGCTTCTGAAGATCATGGAGGGCACGGTGGCGAGCGTGCCGCCGCAGGGCGGGCGCAAGCACCCGCAACAGGAATTCCTCCAGGTTGACACGACCAACATCCTCTTCATCTGCGGTGGCGCCTTCGCAGGGCTCGAAAAGATCATCGCACAGCGCCAGCGCGGCTCCTCGATCGGGTTCGGCGCCGACGTGCGGGGGCCGGAGGAGCGGCAGACCGGTGAAGTGTTGCGCGACGTGGAGCCCGAGGACCTTCTCAAGTTCGGTCTCATCCCCGAATTTATCGGACGCCTGCCCGTCGTGGCGACCCTCGACGATCTCGACGAGGACGCGCTCGTCGAAATCCTCGTCAAGCCGAAGAATGCGCTCGTCAAGCAATACCAACGCCTCTTCGAAATGGAGGGGGTCAAGCTCGGCTTCACCGAGGACGCGATGCGTTCGATCGCGAAGAAGGCGATCCTACGCAAGACCGGCGCGCGCGGCTTGCGCTCCATTATGGAGGGCATTCTGCTCGACACCATGTTCGATTTGCCGAGTCTCGATGGCGTCGAAGAGATCATCATCAACCGCGAGGTGGTCGACGGACGTGCCAAACCGCTCCATATCTACGCCGACCGGCAAAGCGACCTCGGCACGAGCGCCTGAGCCCGAAGGCATGGCGGGGGCGCCTTTCGGCCCAATTCAAAGCGCCGATTTCACCGGCTTGTGGGCAGGCATCTTTCGCCTCCACTTGATCATTCGATCGACCGATGCCACCTAAGGGGGCGGTCGAACGGGGCTGTGAGCATATAGTATACTGAAAGCCGGCGCTTTAGCCGGTCGCGAGGTAGGATGTTAGAACTTCAGCGTGGCAATGTATTCCCGGTCCTTCCACTCCGGGATATTGTTGTATTTCCCCATATGATCGTTCCGCTTTTCGTGGGCCGAGAGAAGTCCGTGCGCGCCCTCGAGGACGTCATGAAGGAGGACAAGCAGATCCTGCTTGTCGCCCAGAAGAATGCGTCCCAGAACGACCCGACGACGGCTGATATATTTTCAGTCGGCACGGTGGGCACGGTATTGCAGCTCCTCAAGCTGCCCGATCAGACCGTGAAGGTCCTGGTCGAGGGCACACAGCGCGCGAGGATCGTGCGCTTCACTGAAAACCCCGAGTTCTTCCAGTGTTACGCCGAGGTGATCCCGGAGGAAGACGGCGACAACAAAGAGATCGAGGCGTTGTCCCGTTCCGTCGTGGCGCAGTTCGAGCAATACATCAAGCTCAACCGAAAGATACCGCCCGAGGTCCTGGTTTCGATCAATCAGATCGATACGCCGAGCAAGCTCGCGGATACGGTGGCGTCCCATCTCTCGCTCAAGATTCCGGAGAAGCAGGAGCTGTTGGAGGCGCCGACCGTGGTGGCGCGCCTCGAGAAGATCTTCGCCTTCATGGAGGGCGAGATCGGCGTGCTCCAGGTCGAAAAGCGCATCCGCAACCGGGTCAAGCGCCAGATGGAGAAGACCCAGCGCGAGTATTACCTGAATGAGCAATTAAAGGCGATCCAGAAGGAACTCGGCGAGATCGAGGAAGGGCGCGACGAGGCCTCCGAGATCGAGGAGCGGATCAAGAAGACCAAGCTGTCGAAGGAGGCGCGCGAGAAGGCTCTGACCGAGCTCAAGAAGCTCCGCACCATGAGTCCGATGTCGGCCGAAGCGACCGTCGTGCGCAACTACCTCGATTGGCTGCTTTCAATACCTTGGAAGAAACCCACCAAGATCAAGCGCGATTTGAAGCTCGCCGAGAAGGTCCTCAACGAGGATCACTATAGCCTCGAGAAGGTGAAGGAGCGCATCGTCGAGTACCTCGCGGTGCAGCAGCGCATGAACAAGGTCAAGGGCCCGATCCTGTGCCTCGTGGGGCCGCCCGGTGTGGGCAAGACGTCCCTCGGCCGCTCGATCGCGCGCGCCACGGGGCGCAATTTCGTGCGCATGTCGCTCGGCGGCGTGCGCGACGAAGCGGAGATCCGAGGTCATCGCCGGACATATATCGGCTCGATGCCCGGCAAGGTGATCCAGGGCATGAAAAAGGCCAAATCGTCGAACCCGCTTTTCCTCCTGGATGAGGTCGACAAGCTGGGTGCGGATTGGCGCGGCGACCCGTCCTCCGCATTGCTCGAGGTCCTCGACCCCGAGCAAAATCACACCTTCAACGACCATTATCTCGAGGTCGATTACGACCTGTCGGACGTGATGTTCGTCACGACGGCAAATACGCTGCGCATGCCGCAGCCGCTTTTGGATCGCATGGAGATCATTCGCATTCCCGGCTACACCGAGGATGAGAAGGTCATGATCGCGCAGCGCCATCTCCTTCCGAAGCAGATCAAGGAGCATGGCCTGAAGGCGGAAGAGTGGACGATCTCGGAAACGGCTCTTCGCGACCTTATCCGCTATTACACGCGTGAGGCCGGCGTGCGCAATCTCGAGCGCGAGATCGCCAATCTCGCGCGCAAGGCGATCAAGAAAATCCTTTCGGATGAGGCGAAGAAGGTCGAGGTCAACACGCGTAATTTGGAGAAATTCGCCGGCGTGCGGCGGTTTCGCTTTGGCGAAGTCGAGTCCGAGGATCTTGTCGGCATCACGACGGGCCTCGCCTGGACCGAGGTGGGCGGGGAGCTTCTATCGATCGAGGCCGTCATGCTGCCTGGCAAGGGCAAGATGATGACGACCGGCAAGCTCGGCGACGTGATGCAGGAATCGGTGCAAGCGGCGGCTTCGTTCGTCCGTGCGCGGGCACCTCAATTCGGCATCAAGCCGACGGTCTTCGAGAAACGCGACATCCACGTCCATGTGCCGGAGGGGGCTACACCCAAAGACGGCCCCTCCGCGGGTGTCGCGATGCTGACCTCGATCGTTTCGGTCCTCACGGGTGTTGCCGTGCGGCGCGATGTTGCGATGACGGGCGAGATCACGCTGCGCGGTCGCGTGCTTCCGATTGGCGGGCTCAAGGAAAAACTCCTCGCCGCACTTCGCGGTGGAATCAAGACCGTGATCATTCCGCGGGAGAACGAGAAGGATCTTGCCGAGATTCCCGACAACGTGAAACGTGGCATGAACCTCATTCCCGCGAGCACGGCCGACGAAGTGCTGAGGGTGGCGCTCGTCAAACCGCTTGTCCCGATCGAGTGGGACGAGGAGGCGGAGTTGCGAGCCGTCGCGGGAAAGTCGAAGCCGGACGAAATCGGCGGCATCGTCACGCACTAGATCGACATCGCACGGATTCCCGAGTCGCGACTCGGGAATCCGTGAAAAATGGCGGAATTCCTGGGGAAAACTCGCCCTCTTCAATTGACGGCATGGGGTGGTAAGACTAAGATGCGCGCGTTTCTGCGTGCACAAGTCTGGTAGTCGTGCTGTACCTTCCACTCCAGAAGGGGGCTCAAGGTGAATAAGAACGATCTTGTCGCTGCCGTCGCAGCTAACACTGGCTTATCGAAATCCGACGCCACCAAAGCCGTGGATGCAGTGTTTGAGTCGATCACCGCGTCGCTCAAGAAGATGCAGGAAGTGCGTCTCGTCGGCTTCGGCACGTTCTCGGTCGCGAAGCGCAAGGCATCGGAAGGCCGCAATCCGCGGACCGGGGAGAAGATGACAATTCCCGCCTCGAAGCGCCCGAAATTCTCGGCGGGTAAGGGATTGAAGGAAGCCGTCAACTAGGACGACGAACGCGCGCTAGGGTCGGCTGCTCCAACGGGCAGCCGACTTCGTGTATTTTTGGAGCGCCGTGCAAGAGGCTCCGGGGCGCGAATTTCTGCCGACGAGGATTGGCGCCGTTCAAGTTGGCTTGGTTTACGGGGCGGCGCGTTCGAGCTGCTCGTATCGGGCCGACAAGCAACGATTTTCATTCTCTGAAGTTTTCTAATATTCTTCGAAGTAGCGGCGGTCACGACAAGAGGGGGCGCTTAGCTCAGTTGGTAGAGCGGCACGTTTACACCGTGTAGGTCGGCGGTTCGAGTCCGTCAGCGCCCACCATCCAAATTCTCAGCATGCTGGCTGACGAGTACCCATCCAAACAGCGCCTCGGCCAGCTTGATACTTAGCAGGCGAACGAACGAGCCGCGACTGCCGATCCCAGCACGCCTATTCTGGGTTGCAAACGCCAGATGACCGGGCATCGATCGGCACAACCCCCTTCGCTTGGATAGCGGGCGTTAACCAATTAAACACAAGCTGGCGGGAAAATGAGCAAGACACGGCGATTTTGCCCGCCGCCGTCGCCGGATCGCCCTCGGTGCGGGTCCAGTTGCCGTCGCGTTTTGGCACCGCAGCGTGTAGACGGATCGGCAATTTACACCGTCAACGCGCCCAAAGGTGGAATGCATGTCCAGGACCGTGGATCGTTATCTTCAGCATTGGGGACATTATTTGCTGGGCTGGATTCTCGTCGGCACCGCGCCCATGTTCTTGCCCCTTGCCGTGTTGTCAACCGCACTCCCTTCGAATGCACCGCCGAGGCAGGCCCTTCCGGACACGCGCGGCGGCTCGGGACAAGACGCAAAACGGAATCTCAGAACGCAATCGCGGTCCGCGGCGAACGAGCGATGACATAATCGGCCGGGTCCGCTTCCCTCTGGCACCCCTCGGTCGCCTGTCGCTTGACACTGTGGGGGTGCTGGTCTAAATGCATGCGCCCAATCCGTTATCAGCGGGGGCGTAGCTCAGTCGGTTAGAGCGCCGGCCTGTCACGCCGGAGGTCGCGGGTTCGAGCCCCGTCGCTCCCGCCATCCTTGGCCCGAAAGTTTGCGATCAAGTCGATGCGGCACCGAGGCGGCAAGCCATTTGTCGCCCGCGCTCCAGCACCCTGGCGCGGACCACAGGGTGCCGGTGCCGAAACTGTGCTTTTCTTTGTCACGACCTATTCTTATAGTACCGCCGTCGCAAGCGGCTGGCCCCGTCTCCTCCATCGGCCGGCCGGCATGCGTGGCCCGAGAATGGCGATCCCCACACCGGCCTGGCCGGGCGCTGCCGGTGCTCCTCGCAGGTATCGATCATGGAAGATTTACTCAAGGAATATCTCCCCATCTTGATCTTCCTCGGCATAGCCGTGGCCATTGCAGCGGCGGCTTTGCTCGCGTCATTTATCCTTGCGCACCAGCGGCCTGATTCCGAGAAGCTTTCCGCATATGAATGCGGTTTCGAGGCGTTCAACGACGCCCGCAGCAAATTCGACGTGCGCTTTTATCTCGTGGCCATCCTGTTCATAATCTTCGATCTCGAGGTCGCGTTTTTGTTCCCATGGGCGGTGACGCTTGGGAAAATCGGGGTCTTCGGATTTTGGTCGATGGTGGTATTCCTCGCGGTGCTGACCATTGGTTTTGTCTATGAGTGGAAAAAGGGGGCGTTGGAATGGGAATAGAACGCTCGGGCATTGCCACCCTTCCGGAACGAGCCACCGGTCCCGGCCCGGAGCAGGACGCGCTCTTGAAGACGGTGACCGACGAGCTGACGGATAAGGGTTTCGTCGTGGCGCAGCTTGACAAGCTCGTCAACTGGGCGCGCACGGGCTCGCTTTGGCCGATGACATTCGGGCTTGCCTGCTGCGCTGTCGAGATGATGCACGCCTATATGAGCCGGTACGATCTCGATCGCTTCGGCGTGGTACCGCGCGGAAGCCCGCGCCAGTCGGACGTGATGATCGTGGCGGGCACGCTGACCAACAAAATGGCGCCCCCCTTGCGCAAGGTGTACGACCAGATGGCCGAGCCGCGTTGGGTGATCTCCATGGGTTCGTGCGCCAATGGTGGCGGGTATTATCACTATTCCTATTCGGTCGTGCGTGGTTGCGATCGCATCGTGCCGGTCGATATCTACGTTCCGGGTTGCCCGCCGACGGCCGAAGCACTGCTTTACGGGATCCTGCAGCTTCAAAAGAAGATCAGACGCACGGGCACGATCGCGCGCTAGCCGCACAATCGCTCGTCTCTTTCGGATCAGGTCATGGATAACGCACTCAAGGAGCTCGGCGATTACGTCTCAGCCGCATTGCCGGGCGATATCTCGAAGATCGAGATCCGGCACGGCGAACTGATGCTGACGGCAAGACGCGAAGCGATCGTCAAAGTTCTCACGTTCCTGCGCGACGACGCGAAGTGCGAATTTCAGTTGCTGGTGGATTTATGCGGTGCGGACTATCCGGATCGACGGGAGCGTTTCGACGTCGTCTATAATCTCTTGAGTCTCACGCACAATCGCCGCGTCCGCGTCAAAGTCGAAACCGACGAGGAAACGCCGGTCGCGTCAGTCGTCCCGGTCTACGCCGTCGCCAACTGGTTCGAGCGAGAGACATGGGATCTCTACGGGATTTTCTTCGAGAACCACCCCGATTTGCGCCGGCTTCTCACCGATTACGGCTTCGACGGTCACCCGATGCGGAAGGATTTTCCGCTGACGGGATACGTCGAGGTGCGTTATGACGACGAGCAGAAACGGGTTGTCTACGAACCGGTGAAGCTCACGCAGGAGTTCCGCACGTTCGACTTCATGAGCCCGTGGGAAGGCATGACGAAAGTGGTATTGCCCGGTGACGAAAAGGCGAGTGACCGAGAGGGCGGAGAGAAACACTGATGGCCGACGTCCAAATCAAGAATATGACGTTGAACTTCGGGCCGCAGCACCCGGCGGCGCATGGCGTGTTGCGCATGGTGCTGGAACTCGACGGCGAAATCATCGAGCGCGCCGACCCGCATATCGGCCTGCTCCATCGGGGTACCGAAAAGCTGATCGAGTACAAGACCTATCTGCAGGCCGTTCCGTATTTCGACCGTCTCGATTACGTCTCGCCGATGTCGCTCGAGCACGCCTATGCGCTCGCCGTCGAGAAGCTCCTGGGGATCGAGCCTCCGCCGCGCGGGAAATACGTCCGCGTGCTCTTCGCCGAGATTACGCGCATCTTGAACCATCTGCTCAATCTCCCCGCCTTTGCGATGGACGTGGGTGCGATGACCCCGTTTCTCTGGGCGTTCGAGCAGCGCGAGCACTTGATGGAAATTTACGAGAGGGT
>DASPOR010000201.1 GCA_035625915.1 Alphaproteobacteria bacterium
TCCCGCTTCACCGAGATCAGCCAGGTTTCGGCCGCCACGGCGCGCATGAGGACCAGCCTTGCCTCGTTCAAGAAGTACATCCCGACCGATCTCGTACGAACGCTCTTTGCGCAGGGGATCGAGGCCGAGCTTGGCGGCGAGCGGCGGGAGTTGACGATATTGTTCATGGACCTCGCCAATTTCACTCACATCTCCGAAATGCTCGGCGAACAGCTGATTGAATTCCTGGGCCGCTATCTGAGCGAAATGTCCGATGAAATCCAGGCCGGCCGAGGCACGATCGACAAATATATCGGCGATGCAATCATGGCGTTCTGGGGTGCGCCGACCCCGAGCAAGCACCACGCCCTCGAGGGATGCCGGGCGGCCCTCGCCTGTCAGGCGCGCGTGCGTCGCTTGCGCATGGCGAACCGCGAGCGCCATGTGCCCGAAGTTCGTGTGCGCATCGGCGTCAACACCGGGACGGTCCTGGTCGGCAATGTCGGCAGCAATGACCGCCTGAACTATACGGCGATAGGCGATCCGGTCAACGTCGCAAGCCGCCTTGAATCCCTGAACAAGATCTACGGGACCGAGATCATCATCGGAGAGCATACCTACGAAGCAGCCCGCGAGCTTATCGTGGCGCGCCCGCTCGACCGGGTCGCGGTCTATGGCAAGGAATTGGGTCTCGAAATGTACGAGCTGCTCGCCCTGAGCGATGACGCGGAAGCCAATACCATGATGGCGTGGATTGCCGTCTACGAAGAAGCCCGTGCCGCATTGAGAAGGCGAGCGTGGAATGACGCCATTCGACTCTTTGAGCGCGTCATCGCGCTTCGCGGCGGCCACGATGGTGTGTCGACTGTGCAAATTGCGCGCGCGCGCGCCTATATGGCATCGCCGCCGCCCGAGGATTGGGATGGGCTCGTGATCATGGAGACAAAATAACCGGGGTGTGCCGGCGGGCCGATGGCTCGGTCACGCGGCGCCGAGGCCGCCGGCCGTCGCGACGAAATCGGCGATCTCCGGCACACCGGTACCCGCTTTCAGATTCGAGAAGATGAGCGGCCGCCGGCCGCGCATCTTGCGCGCGTCGCGATCCATCACTTCGAGGCTGGCGCCCACGAGCGGGGCCAGATCGATCTTATTGATGACGAGCAGGTCCGACCGTGTGATCCCGGGCCCGCCCTTGCGCGGGATCTTGTCACCGGCGGCCACGTCGATGACATAAATCGTAATATCAGCCAGCTCCGGGCTGAACGTCGCCGCAAGATTGTCCCCACCCGACTCGATGAAGACGAGGTCGAGATCGGGAAACCGCGCCCACATCTCATTGACCGCCGCGAGGTTGATCGATGCGTCCTCCCGGATTGCCGTGTGCGGACAGCCCCCCGTCTCGACGCCAACGATCCGCTCGGGCGCCAAGGCGCCCGAGCGCGTGAGGAATTGCGCGTCCTCTTTCGTGTAGATGTCATTGGTGACGACGGCGAGGCGATAGGTGTCGCGCATATGCTTGCAAAGCCGATCGACGAGAGCGGTCTTGCCGGAGCCGACGGGTCCGCCGACGCCAACCCGCAAGGGTCCATGAAGCGATCGGGTCATGATCTGAAAAGCCTCGTGTACTGGGTTTCGTGACGCATCGACGTCCAGTCGACCATGGGCGCGGCCGAACCGATCTCCTCGAAGCGGCTCGAAAGCGCATCGGTCGTTGCACGATCGACGATGTCTTCGAGTGCCGCGAGGACCGATTGGCCATCGCTCTGGCCCAGTGGAATGAGGCGTACCCCGGCCGAAACCAGGTTGGCCGCCATCGCGTGCAAATATGCCGAAAGTGCGATGTCGAGTTCGACGGTTCCAACACAGACAATCGCCACGGCGACCGGTAGCGCCACGCCCCTGCCCCGATGCCGCGCATGGACGGCATCGAGACGCTTGTTCGGCCAGGCATGGCGCGTTACGGCGAGGAACGACGCCCCTTGCTGAGCGCTTTCGAGTGCGGTTTCCGAAGTCGCGCGGAGCGCCGCCGCAAGCTCCGCGATTTCGTCGAGCCGCGCGCTATCGTCCGCCGCGAGGTAGGCTGCGCGAAAAAGCATGGCGTCAACGCGCCCGGTACCTTCCTCGATGATATGCGCGATCCACGCCGCGAGCGACGCGCGATCGGCGACCAGCCCGGCTTCGACGGCGTATTCGATGCCGTGGCTGTAACTGAAGGCTCCCGTCGGATAGGCCGGAGACAGCCATGTCATGAGCCGATAGAGGCCCGCCCGGTCCATCATTTCCCCCTGCCCTCACCATGGGTGCCGCCATTTTCATGGCGATGATCGTGCGCATGGCCGTGGCGGTGATCGTCGACGCTGTAGGCGCCCGTCACGGGATTGAAGGGTGCTGCGATCTCTTGCACTTGGGCGCCGAGGCCGATGAGCATGTCGGCGATGACCCGGTCGCGTTGGATGAGGATACGATCCTGCCCGATTTCGGCTGGAATATGTCGGTTGCCGAGATGCCAGGCAAGCCGGGCCAAATCCTCTGCCGGGTACGCGGTCACCTCGAAAAGCGCCTCGATTTCGGCGATGATGCGGATGAACCCCCCGCCCGAAAGTCGCGCACCGTCGCCGTCGCGCAAGAGGGTCGCTTGAGACAGATCGAGGAGAAACCTGGTGCCGCCCTCCGCCGTCAACGCCACGCGCCGGCGATAGCGGTCCTGATAGGCGAGCGTGATGCTGTCGCGCTCGTCCTTTGTCGGCCACGCTCCCGCACGCAGGATTTCCGCCACCGTCTCCATCAGAAAAGAAAATATCTTTGCGCCATGGGCAGCACCTTCGCCGGTTCGCAGGTGAGCAATTCGCCGTCTGCGCGCACCTCGTAGGTTTCGGGATCGACTTCCATCTTCGGAGTTTTGCCGTTATGCACCATGTCGGACTTTGAAATTCGCTGCCGCGTGTTCTCGACAGGCAACGACGGACGCGAGATGCCGAGCTTCGCGCCAAGATCGTTCGAATGCGCGGAAATCGACATGAACAGCACCGAACTTTCCACGAGATTGCGCCCGAAGCCCGCGAACATGGGCCGGTAATGCACCGGCTGCGGTGTGGGGATCGACGCATTCGGATCGCCCATGGGTGCGGCCGCGATCGAGCCGCATTTCAGGACGAGACTTGGCTTAACGCCGAAAAAAGCCGGCGACCATAGTACGAGGTCCGCAAGTTTTCCCGCCTCGACCGAGCCGACATGAGCCGAGATGCCCTGGGCGATCGCGGGGTTGATCGTGTATTTCGCAATGTAGCGCTTGACTCGGAAATTGTCGTTGTCGCTCGTCTCCTCCGGCAGCCGTCCGCGCTGGCGCTTCATCTTGTCGGCGGTTTGCCACGTGCGGATGATCACCTCGCCCACGCGTCCCATCGCTTGGCTGTCCGAGGCGATCATGGAAAAAGCGCCGAGGTCGTGAAGAATGTCTTCCGCCGCAATCGTCTCCCGGCGAATGCGGCTCTCGGCGAATGCGACATCCTCGGCGATCGTCGGGTCGAGATGGTGACAGACCATGAGCATGTCGAGATGCTCGTCGAGCGTATTGACCGTGTAGGGCCGCGTAGGGTTGGTCGAGGACGGCAGCACGTTCGCCTCCCCGCACAGGCGGATGATGTCGGGCGCGTGGCCCCCGCCGGCACCCTCGGTGTGAAGCGCGTGAATCGTCCGACCTTTGAACGCGGCGATGGTGTCTTCGACGAAGCCCGACTCGTTCAAGGTATCGGTGTGAATCAGGACCTGCACATCCATTGCGTCGGCCACGGCCAGGCAGTTGTCGATCGCCGCCGGCGTGGTGCCCCAGTCCTCATGCAGCTTCAGCCCACACGCCCCACCCTCGACCTGTTCCACAAGCCCGTGGGGCAGACTGGCATTGCCCTTGCCCCAAAAGCCGAGATTCATCGGAAAACCTTCGGCTGCCTGCAGCATTCGCCCGAGATGCCAGGGACCGGGCGTGCAGGTCGTGGCGGTGGTCCCCGCTGCCGGCCCCGTACCGCCGCCAAGCATCGTGGTGATGCCGCTATAGAGTGCTTCCTCGATCTGTTGCGGGCAGATGAAGTGGATGTGGATATCGATGCCGCCCGCGGTGACAATCTTGCCTTCGCCCGCGATCGCTTCGGTGCCGGGCCCGATGACGATGTCGACGCCGGGCTGCACATCTGGATTGCCGGCTTTGCCGATGGCGGCAATCCGCCCGTCTTTGATACCGATGTCGGCTTTCACGATGCCCCAATGATCGACGATCAGCGCATTGGTTATGACGGTGTCGACTGCACCGTCCTCGCGGCTCGCCTGGCTTTGGCCCATGCCGTCGCGGATCACCTTGCCGCCGCCGAATTTGACTTCCTCGCCGTAAACGGTTCTGTCCTCCTCGACTTCGACGAATAGTTCGGTATCGGCGAGCCGCACCCGGTCGCCGACCGTCGGGCCGAACATGCCGGCATACACGCCGCGCGGAATTTTATACGCCATGTCGACCCCTTAGAGCTTGCCGTTGATTTTTGCGTTGAAGCCGTAGACCGTGCGAGCGCCGCCATAAGGCACGAGCGTTACCATCCTCGTCTGGCCGGGCTCGAAGCGCACCGCCGTACCCGCGGGAATATCGAGCCGCATCCCGCGTGACTTCTCCCGCTCGAATTTCAAGCCTTCGTTCGTCTCGTAAAAATGATAATGGCTGCCCACTTGAATAGGTCGGTCGCCCGCGTTCGCAACCTCGATCGTGACCGTGTCACGTCCTTCGTTGAGCGTGAGGTCGCCGGCCCTCGGGATGACTTCTCCGGGAATCATGAAAGCCTCCGTCAGCGGATGGGCGCGTGGACGGTCACAAGTTTTGTGCCGTCGGGAAATGTCGCCTCGACCTGAACCTCCTCGATCATTTCGGCGACTCCGTCCATGACCTGGCTGCGCTTAACGACACCCGCACCGTCGCGCATCAATTGAGCGACCGACTTGCCGTCTCGGGCACCTTCGACGACGAAGTCGGTGATGAGGGCGACCGCCTCGGGGAAGTTGAGCTTGACGCCGCGCTCGAGGCGTCTCGCCGCTACGATCGCCGCCATCGCGACGAGGAGTTTGTCTTTCTCTCGCGGGGTCAGATTCACCTTGGCCTCCTTCTCATCCGTCCTTCACGTCGTCTTTTTTCGCACGGCCTCGTTCGCCCAGGCCATCAGGTTTGCCATACACGCGGCAATCGTGACGGCAACCCCGCCGCAAGCGCACGGAACCGGGCGCAAAATCGCACCACATCGCGGCGAAGGTGCCGCGCATCCGGGCCAAACATGCGCAAGATCAAGATGCCGTTCACGACTGTGGCGCCAGCTCGACTTACGGCCCCTTCGAGGAGTGCTCGTGCCGTCTCCAGTAACGTTGCCGCTCCCTCGGCCACATAGAGCATCGTGACGCAAGCGACGGCGCCATCGAAGCCCGCCTTGCATTGAAACACGCGGCCGACATCGCCCTCGAGGTGAAGCCCATCGGCCCAGACGAGCTTCGAGTCGTATCGCACCCGCCAAGCGTCATGGAGCTTGCCGCTCGTAAACCGCTCGCCGCGGGCGGTGCGGCCAAACACGACGATCTCAACGCCCAAGAACCGGCCCCCCGCAGCCACATCCACATTGTTTCGGCGCACAAGGTGCGCGCGATCGAAAAGAATGGTCTCCTGCGGCAGCCACTCCAGCCAAGCCCCCTCCCCGACCTTGAGCGTCACGTCGATCTCTGCGGCGGATCCGAGCGAGCGGTAGATTTTTTCAGCCGCCTGCGTCGTCACCGTTGCAGCAGCCCCCTCGCGTACATCGACCGCGACCCGGACGCTGTCGCCGCCGGTCAGGCCTCCCGACGTGGTGAGAAGCACCGCCGTGACGGGATCGCCGGTCTCCTGGCGTGGAAAGAGGACCCGGCACGGCGTCTTTTGGTAAAGATGCGCCAGACGTGACGCTCCCCGCAAACGATCCGCCGCGAAGGCAATTTCCGCGACACCGTGTGCCCGCTCGAACTGTGTATCGAGGGCTGCCGCCGTCCGCGCCAGGAAGACTTCGTCTCTCACCTTGATTTCCAGGGTAACGCCGAAGACTGGATTCGACCATATGTTCGGCGTCAGTCGCCGAGCCCGAGGCCCTTGACTTCGCCGCGGAGTTCGCAGTCGATCAAGTAATGCTGAGGTTTGAGCCGGGGTCTATGCCGCCTTCCCACGTGCTCGTGCCTTCGGCAAATCGATGGGCAACTCGGCCTTCATCTTGGCCAACGCCGCGTCGATGATCCACATATGCGAGCTGTGACGCAGGTCGAGCAACCGGCGCACCGAGTTTTCGGGCATACCAAGTTGCTTTGCGAGCTTAAGCTTCGACCAGCCCCGCCTGCGCATTGTCTCGTAAACGGCTAGCTTGGCCGTTACGAGCGACGGAAGCACCGCGCGGTCGCGCCCCGTATCACCCTTTGGCAGTGGTCTGCCGGCCTTCATGTATCCTTCGAGTGCGGCGATCACACAATCGACGGCGCTGGTCCGCGCCTCCTCTTCCGTTTCGCCCTCGGTGAGCGCTTCTGGGATTCTAGGGAAGCGGACGAGCCACCAATGGTTTGCCTGCCTCTCCAGCGTGTACCGATAACCGAAAGCCATTCTCACTTCTCCAGATCCGCCTTGGTCAGGCCAAGCTGAGCGAGCATTGCGACGAGCAAGCCAGGGCCGATTTCCTTCTTTCGGTCTTTGAGTGTCGTAAATCGATTGCCATAATAGAGCCGCCCGTGGCTGCCCTTGCCGTGACCGCTGTCGAACACAACGATAATCCCGTTCTTTCGACCGATTTTCTTGATTTTTCGCTCGAATTCGTTGCCGGTCACGGTCCTATATCGCACATATCTGTGCGAATTTCAATCGCTGGGCCGGAGGCGCTTAAATCCCTTGGGGGGCGGTCGATCAAGTCGCGCGCGCAATCATTCCTTGCGGAATGTCACCACGAGCACATCCCGGCAAGCCGGTACTGCGGGATCGATCGCCTCGACCGGGGTGACGCCGTGAAAGCAGCGCGCGTCGTCCACCAAGGCCGCATCGAGCGGATTGCGTAGCGTGAAGCTTCCAAGGGCACGGTGGTCGAGCCCGTGAATCCTGGTTGTGCCGCTCGCGATATTGTGCCGCGCGATCAAAAGCACAAGTACGAAATCGACACCGTCGCGATGCATGCCTTCGGGCGTCGGCCGTCCCTCCTGGCCACGCCGCGCCTCGATGCGGAACTGGTGCGCTTCCACATGCCAGGCCAGGGTTCGCGGCGCCAACGCGCCGAAAAGGTGGTGGCAGAAGCGAAGGATCGTCCGCATGGTCGGCCCGTCGCCGATCTCGGGGACGATCGGTTCGAACCACCGCGCGATACCGCCATTGAGCGGATTGTAGTCACGGCTTTGGTAATGGGGCTGATGGGGTTTGCGCCGGATCGTCCCCGACTCCTCAACCGCGTAGGCGGCGTGGCGCCGGCGGCGGTAAAGTCCGCCGTCCGCCATGTAGGTGTCGAGGCGCAGATCGTCCCAACTTTTGGCGAAGGCGTCCCAGTCGGAAAGTGTCCCCGACCGCGCCAAAACCCGCTGCGTTTCTTCCGAATGGACGAAGATAAAGCCATCGCGGCCGATCGCATCGCGAAGTCCGCTCTCGTCCGCAACAATCGTCTCGTTCATCCGACCACTCGCCCGGCTGCCGCAAGGACCCATTGCAGATCTGCACCCTATTAGGATGGGGTCGAAAGCGGTTGCGTGAAAGAGCCACTTTTGGAAGATCGCCCATGCCACTTTGGCTGGGTAGAACGATCGGAACTGGATATTGTGCGGCCAATCAGACCTCGACCGCCAATCCGTCATAGGCAGGCTCGACCCCCGGCGGACAGCAGACCGAGACGCTGTCGTAATCCATGGCGTGATTCATGTGCGTGAGTATTGCCCGCTCAGGCTTCACCCGCGCGATCCAGCCGAGCGTCTTGTCGAAGTGCGAGTGCGTTTCGTGGGGTGCGAAGCGCAAACAATCGACCACCCAGGCCTTCACGCCCGCCAAGGCCTTGAACGCCGCCTCCCCGAGGCTGACCACATCCGTCGAATAGGCGATGGGGCCGAAGCGAAGCCCAAGCGTCTTCGAATAGCCGTGGTCCTGCTCGAACGGAACGACATCGATCGTGCCGACCCGGAACGGGCCGACAATCTCGTGGGGCACGAGGCAGGGTTTGTAGAAATAGCCTTGGCTGTTGGCGCTCAGCGGCGTGAGCGCGTAACCGAAGCGCGTTCGGATCTGGGCCAAGGTAGGCGCCTCGCCATAAATATCCAATGCTGCATTCCGCAGCACGTTGACCATCCGAAGATCGTCGATGCCATGCAGATGATCGGCGTGGGGATGGGTGTAGATCACGGCGTCGATTTGGCCGGTACCCGCCGCCAGAAGCTGTTGGCGCAGGTCCGGTGAGCTGTCGACGAGAAGACGTGTGGCTCCATCCTCGACGAGGACGGAGGCTCGCAGCCGCCGATTGCGCGGGTTGTTCGGATTGCAGTTGCCCCAAATCCCGCCGACGAGCGGCACCCCATTCGAGCCGCCGCAGCCGAGGATCGTGAGCTTCATTCGTCGCCGACGCCGAGGGCCTCGGCTGCCGGGGCGGTGGCTTTACGGAACAGGCGGAAAAAATTCGCAGTTGTGACCCGCGCGAGTTCGTCCGCCGAAACCCCTTTCAGCCCGGCGAGGGCGGCCGCCGTGTACGCCACGAAGGCTGGCTCGTTCCGCTTGCCCCGCTTGGGCATCGGGGCCAGATAAGGTGCGTCCGTCTCGACCAGAAGTCGTTCGAGCGGCACGCGTTTGACGGTTTGCCTCAGCGCATCCGCGGCCTTGAAGGTGACGATTCCCGAGATCGAAATGTAAAAGCCGATATTGACCGCGAAATCAGCCAGTTCTGGCCCCGCCGTGAAGCAATGGATGAGCCCGGTAAGGGCGCCTCGCCGGCTTTCCTCGCGCAGGATTTGGATCGTGTCGTTGTCCGCGTCCCGCGTATGGACGATAAGCGGCAGGCGGGCCTCCCGTGCCGCTGCGCAGTGGGCGCGAAAGGCTCGTTTTTGCGCGTCCCGAGGGCTGTGCTCGTAATAGTAATCGAGCCCCGTTTCGCCGATGCCGATCGCGCGGGGATGCCGGGCGAATGTCGCGAGCCTCGCCGCATCGTCCGCCCCCGCCTCCACTGCGGCCTCATGGGGATGAACCCCGACCGAGCACCAGACATCGGGATGGGCGTCCGCGATCGCCGAAACGCGCCCGAACTCACTGAGCTTGGTCGAAATCGTCACCAGCGTTCCCACGCCCGCCGAATGCGCACGCGAAAGGACTCCATCGAGGTCGGCCGATAGCTCGGGGAAGTCGAGATGACAGTGGCTGTCGACGAGCATCGATCGAGCCGGCGTCAACTCGCCGCCTCCCCGTCAGCTTCGAGATAACGCGGGAAAATGCCCTCGGGTTTCGGCAATTTCGTGCCGGGAACGAGTCGTCCCTTCTCACCCAACAGGTCGAAGCGGCGCGCATCCTTCGGCACGGCGAGCTGGTCCAAAAGCTTGTCCATCGAGTCCGGCATGAAAGGATGGATGAGCAACGCGAGGCAGCGCAGCGTCTCTGCTAAAACATAGAGGACCGTGTTCATCCGCGCCGGGTCTTCCTTGCGCAACTTCCAGGGCGCCTGCGCGTCGACATAGAGGTTGGCTTCGCCCACCGTAGCCCAGATCGCTTCCAGCGCCCGATGAAACGCCGGGTATCCGACATCGAGGTGCTGTGCTTGCTTGTCGTCGCGCGTGAGGTTTATGAGATCGCGTTTGATGGATTGGTAAAGATAGGGTCCGGCGCCAACGAGCAAATCGCTGTCTATCTTTATAAATTTGCCGTGCAGCGGCACAACGCCGCCGGCGTTCTTCGCGATGAAGCTGAGCACGCGTTGTGCGAGGTTGCCGAGATCGTTGGCGAGATCGCTGTTGAGCCGGCGGACCAGGGCACGGTGCGAAAAGTCACCGTCCTGGCCGAAGGGCACTTCCCGCAAAAGAAAATAGCGCACGGGATCGAGACCGTATTTGACCGCGAGCGCATGGGGATCGATGACGTTGCCGAGCGATTTCGACATTTTCTGGCCCTCGACCGTCCACCAGCCATGGGCGAAGACGCGCTTTGGCGGCGCCAGATCCGCGGCTTTCAGGAAGGCCGGCCAGTAGACCGCATGAAAGCGCAGGATGTCTTTGCCCACCATGTGAAGATCGGCAGGCCAAAAGGTTGTGAATTCGTCGCTTTTCGTGTCGGGGTAGCCGACCGCCGTGACGTAGTTCGTGAGCGCGTCGAGCCACACATACATGATATGTGCGGAGTCGCCTGGCACGGGTATCCCCCACATGAACGTGGTGCGCGAGATCGAGAGATCCTCGAGCCCCTGCTCGACGAAACTGATGACTTCGTTGCGCCGGCTCGCAGGTCCAATGAAGGACGGGTTAGCGCTCTTGTAGTAGTCGAGCAACCATTCCTGCCAGTCCGACAGTCGGAAGAAATAGCTCGGCTCCTCGACCCACTCCACTTCGGCACCCGAGGGTGCCCGCTTTTTTCCGTCAGCGCCGGTCGTAAGCTCGTTCTCGCCATAAAACGCTTCGTCTCGCACGGCATACCAGCCAGCATATTTGCCGAGATAGATGTTCTCGCGGCCTTTCGGTGATTTCCGTGCGGCGATTGCCTGCCAGATCGCCTGGCTCGCGATGACGTGACGCTCTTCCGTCGTGCGGATGAAGTCGTCATTGGAAATGTTCAGGGCCTTCGCGAGGTCGCGAAAATTTTGCGATACCTTGTCGGTGAACGCCTGAGGCGCTATTCCCGCCGCCGCCGCCGCCTTCTCGACCTTTTGCCCGTGCTCGTCGGTACCCGTGAGGAACTTTACCCGGTAGCCGTCGAGGCGCATGAACCGCGCCAGCACATCGCAGGCCAAAGTCGTATAGGCATGGCCTACATGCGGCGCATCGTTAACGTAGTAGATCGGCGTCGTTATGTAGAACGACCGCTCAGCGGTCATCGAAACCTCCGAGGTCGAGGGGTGCGGCTCGATCAAACGCTGGCCGGCGCTTCGAGGGCGAGGAAAGCGTTGAGCAAGACCTGCTTGCGCTCCAGGTTAGCTGCGGCGGCGCGGGCGACGAGAGCGCGCGTCTTTTCCCATACCTCCAGCCAACGATCAAGGCCGCCGCGGGCCGCGAGACGCCGGTAAAGCTCACTTTCACCGGTCACCACCTGAAGGGGCGCCTCCTCGCCTGCACCGACACGGATCAAGCGCACTAGCCACCAAAGCAACAGGTCGGTAACGGTCCGGAATGCGGCCTCGCCTTCCGTTCCGCCCATGCGGTTGGCGAGCTTGTAGAGCGCATCGACATCGAGCCGAGGTAGAGTCTCGAGAAGCCCGACCATATGACGGAGCAAGGCCAGCCCGCCTTGGTCGGCGAGATCGATGGCGCGGCCGGCACTCCCTTCGGCAAGGCGCGCCAACGCGGCGGCGTCAGCGGGGTTCACTTCGGGCCGTTGCTCGAGGAGGATGCGCGCGGTCGTCGCCTCGTCGAGCGAATTCAATGCAAGACGCCGGCAGCGGGAGCGGATCGTGGGCAGCAGGCGTCCGGGCGCGTGACTCACGAGGAGGATGAGGGCTTGCGACGGCGGCTCCTCGACAATCTTGAGGACGGCGTTGGCGGCATTGCGATTCATTTCCTCGGCACAGTCGATGACGACCACGCGCCAACCGCCCTCGGCGGGCGTGAGGTGGAGGAAGCCGCCGATCCGCCGCGTATCCTCAATCACGATCTCGTCGCGCAGCTTGCCTCGCTCATTCTCGGTCCGCTCGACGGTCAAGAGGTCGGCGTGGCCGCCGGATGCGACTCGGCGGAAGACGGGATCGTCGGGTGCTATCGCGAGACTCTCCTTTGGCGGCGGCGCTCTAAAAAGATCGCCGTCAGCGCTTTTTATTTGCGCGAGTACGAAGCGCGCGAAGCGATAGGCAAGTGTTGCCTTGCCGATACCCCTCGGGCCGCAAAGGAGCCAAGCATGCGCCATCTTTCCCGATTTGTAGGCATCGAGCAGGGTTTTCTCCGCGCTTTCATGACCGTAAAGCGCGGGATTGGCGCGGGGCGCCAAGTCGGGTTCCGTTTCCTCGTCGCTCATCGGTCGATTATATCGTGGCGTGACGTTGAAATATCGGGTTCCGCGGTCGGCTTTTCAAAGCGGCAAGTGGAGGAACTGATTGAAGGGGCTGCGCTCATAGTCGGAAAACGCATCGCCGTCGACGAACCCGCGCTTGCGATAGAGTGCTAGGGCCGGTTCGAAAGCGGGCCCGCTTCCCGTTTCAAGACTGAGGCGCTTTAGACCCCGCGATTTCGCCACGTCGATGAGATGGTCGAGCAAAAAGGCGGCAACGCCTGTTCGCAGGTGATCGGGATGAGTCCGCATCGACTTCAACTCGCCGGTCTTGTCGCGCAACTCCTTCAACGCCCCTATACCCACGATCTCATCGTCCCGCCACACGGTCCAAACCGTAACACCCGGCGCTTTGAGGCCGGATAAATCGAGGGCGAAAACGCTTTCCGGCGGGGAGTTGGCGCGCATCCCCGCGAGATGCAGCGCCAATAGGGAACCCGTGGCGGCGCTCGATAAATCGTCTTCCCGAATTTCGAACGGTGTTGTAGCTGGCGACCCGACATCCTTCGCAACGCGACGTGGGTGGCGCACCTTTTTAGCCACGGTCGACTCCTTCCTTCGCATCGCTGGCGATCCCACGCATTCGAATACCGGTTGCAGCGTCAAATCGCCACGCCGAGGCGCTCGACGACGGCGCGCCTGATTGCAGCCTGCACGTCGGGAAGTGGCCCGCTCGCATCGATCACACAGCAACGCGTGGGTTCGCGGCGGGCAATCTCAAGGAATCCTTCCCGCACGCGCCGATGGAACTCGACGGCCATACCCTCATATCGATTGCCGGCGTCGCCGCGTCGTTTTGCGCGCCGCACGCCGTCCTCGACCGGCAGATCGAGGATGAGGGTGAGGTCCGGCTGGAAATTGCCGACGGCCAGCTTGTGCGCCGTCACGCAGGGCTCTCGGCCGAGCTGATGGCCGTAACCTTGGTATGCCATTGTCGAATCGGTGAAGCGGTCGCACAACACCCACTCCCCGCGCGCCAAGGCTGGCGCAATGTTTTGCCGCACGTGTTCGTGCCGGGCGGCCGCGAACAGAAGAAGCTCGCTCATCGCATCCCACCGACCCGCCTCGCCATTCACCAAAAGCGCTCGGATTTCCTCGGACCCCGGGGTCCCGCCCGGCTCGCGCGTCGTGACGACCGCGTGTCCTGCATTGCGCAGGGTTTCCGCCAGCAACGTAAGCTGCGAGCTTTTGCCGACACCCTCCCCGCCTTCGAACGTGATGAAACGGCCGCGCGGCACGTTCACTTGGCAGGGCCCCAGAGAAGTTGGGTAAATGCCGCGCCGATCCGGCCAAAGAAGCCGAGCCGGTCGACCGATTCGCCGGCCTTGATGGGTAGTTCGACCGTCGGCGTGTCCGGTGTCGCAACGGTTACCTTGCCGACCACGGTCCCCTGCACCACCGGTGCCGGGATCGGGCCGTCATAGCTTACCGTCACCTTCATCTGGTCGCGATCGAGATGGGGCATGGTTGCAGTCAAATTGCGGTCGACGACAAGCGCCACGGTCGGCTTCACGCCAAGCCAAACCGGCGCGTCGTCGACCTTGTCGCCCGCTTTGAAGAGCGCATAGTTGCTCCACTCCCGAAATCCCCAATCGAGCAGCTTTTCCGATTCGCGGCTGCGTTCGTTCACGGAGCTCATGCCGTTGACGACGAGGACGAGCCGACGGTCCTCGCGCTTCGCTGAGGCGGTCAAACCGTAGCCGCCTGAGTCGGTGTGTCCGGTCTTTATGCCGTCGACGTTCACGCTCTTGTAGAGGAGCGGATTGCGGTTACCTTGCTTGATGCCGTTATAGTTGAAATCGATTTCGCTGAAGACGTGGTACTCGTTGGGGAAGTCATGGATCAGCCGCTGGCCGAGGATGGCGAGATCCCGTGCCGACATGTACTGGTTCGGGTCGGGTAAGCCCGACGAGTCGGTGAAGTGGCTGTTCGTGAGCCCCAAATCCTTGGCCGTTTTGTTCATCTCCTCGGCGAACGCCTCTTCGCTGCCGTCGAGCCCCTCGGCCACGACAATGCATGCGTCGTTGCCCGATTGCACCGCGATGCCCTGGACCAGATCCTGCACGCTGACACGGCTGCCGATTTTGACGAACATCTTCGATCCGCCGGTGCGCCACGCCTTTTCGCTGACCGCCATTGTATCGTCCTTTTTGACGCGACCCTCCTTGATCCGCTGAAAGAGGATGTAAAGCGTCATCATCTTGGCCATCGACGATGGCGGCATTTTATCGTCGGCGTTTTTGGCCAAGAGGACGGCACCCGTATCGTAATCGATCAGGATCGCTTCTTTGGCCGAAGTGTCGATGCTTGGAAGAGCCGCCGGTGCGGGCCCACTCGCAAGTGCCAGTGACAGAACGACCGCACCCGTCAAGTAGATCGAGCGGCAAGAGCGGATCCAACTTTCGGCACGGAATTGCGCGCGTGGCATCATGGCGACGTTTTTATCCTTCGATCTCGCACTCGAGCGTTTTGCGGACGAAATAGCGCAATTTCGTAGCGGCGAATTGCGCCAATTTTTGGGCGCGGTTTCGCCGCCGCCCGGACGAGTTACTCCACGACAATCCGGGCGTCGTGATAGCCGGCCTGAACCATTTGACCCAACAGCCGATCGGCGTCCGGCACATTTGCGGCCGGGCCGAGCCGCACGCGAAAGAACGGTTGTCCGTCGACGTTCGCCTGGCTGATCGTCGTGGGCGCCGTGGACGCGAGCTTTGCGCGCAACTTGTTGGCGTTCTCGTATTTGCTGAAGGCGCCCACCTGCACATAGATCGACGTGACGGTCACCGGCACGATACGAACCTGCTGCTCGCCCGCCTGTGCCCCGGGGGGTGCCGCCGCTTGAGTAGGCGATGCCTGCGCGGATGCAACGATCGATGCAGCACTCGGCGTCGGACCAGGCTTACTCGGCGGCGGCGCGCTCGATTGGGCAATACCGGGGGGCGGGGCCAAGGGCTGGGCCACGACCTTTTCGGTCGGCGAAGAGCCGGCAATCCGCTCCGCCGGCTGAATTTCGCCTTGCTGTGCAAGAAAGGCCGCCTGGCGGCTCTCGTCGGCCAGAATTTGAACGCGCACCTTGGCCGTCCCCGGCCCGTCGACACCGAGAAGCTGAGCGGCGCGCCGCGAGAGATCCAAGATCCGGCCGCGGACATAAGGCCCGCGGTCGTTGATGCGGACGATGATCGAGCGGCCATTTTCAAGATTGGTCACCCGGACGATGCTCGGCATCGGCAGCGTCGGATGCGCCGCCGTGAGCTCGTTCATATCGTAGACCTCGCCGTTCGCCGTGTATTTGCCGTGAAAATCCGGCCCGTACCAGGACGCGATGCCGGTTTCGTCGTAACTGTAGTCGACGCCGGGATAATACCACACGCCCTGCACCTGATAGGCGCTGCCGATCTTGTAATAGCCTTTTGCGGGCGGGTTCTGCGCGGTGCCCTCGGGGCGCGACGACGAGCCGCCCTGGCACCCCGCAAGAAGTGCTGCGAGCAAGAGGCCCAAAAATGCCCAAAAGGGCTTCCGCGACCGCATATCTAGTGGGTATCCCCGGCAGTGCTACTTGTATCTAGTAGTCTACTTCTGCGCGATACGATCGGCAAGCAATCCGACGGCTGTGGCAAAGTAAGTCGAGTGGTTCCACTTCATGATCGTGCGGTAGTTGTCGTAGACGAGGTAGGCGGGCCCGCCTTCCCCGCCCGGCAGCACGACCGAGGCATCTCGGGCAGGATCGGGAAGCGGGCCGCCATCGGCGCGGTGCACACCGAGTCCTTCCCATTCGAGCGACGGCTTGCGCACGCCGAGGTCCGCGAGGCTCGAGTCGAAATTCGGCGGTAGCCGCACTTCATGCCCCCATGTCTCCCCGCCCTTCCAGCCGAGCTGGGCGAGATAGTTGGCGGTCGACGCGAATACGTCGGCATTGTCGTGCCAGATATCCCGATGGCCCTTGCCATCGAAGTCGACGGCATAGTGCAGGTAGCTCGACGGCATGAACTGATTCTGCCCCATCGCACCCGCCCAGGAGCCACGCATGGTATCGATGTCGATGAGGCCACGATCGATGATGCGAAGCGCAGTGATCAGTTCGCCCCTGAAATAGGCGCTGCGGCGGCCGTCATAAGCGAGTGTGGCGAGTGACGGAATGACCGGGAAGTCGCCGGTGGTCCGGCCGTAATCGCTCTCGATACCCCAAAGAGCGACAATATATTGCGGCTGTACGTTATACTTTGCGGCGACTTTCTCCAGGAGCGCGCGATTCTCGTCAAGGAGTTCCCGACCCCTTTCCACTCGCGCATCGGGCACCACCCGCGCGATGTAATCGTCGAACGTAAGGGTGAATTCGGGCTGCTTGTGATCGAGCTCGATGACACGGGGGATGGGCTCGAGATTGGCGAGCGCGAGATTGAGCGTGCGCGCCGAAATCCCTTGCCCCTCGGCGTCCTTTCTAAATGCTTTTAGCCATGCCGCAAAATCGGCGTCCGCGGCAAATGAAACGCCGATGCCCGAAATCGCGAAGCTTGCAGCAAGCGCGCCGACCCTTAGCCGCCGGCCCCAAATCCCGAAGAAATTCATGTGCGCCCTTCTGCCACAGTGCGCAAGCAGCGTAAAGGGCGACAGATCAGCATTTCAAAATATTACGAAGCCGGTCCAGGAAAGAAGCTGTCCGTCCGTCCCATCAATCGATACGCGGCGAGACCCAGCCACTCCTTCACGACGGTGTCGAGATTCATGGCGGCGGCAGCGAGGTCGAAGACATGGAGGCTCCTTGGATCGGTCGACGTCCGGTAATCGACCGGAAAGGGAATCACGTCCCATCCTTGGGCTCTGAAGCAACCGACAGCACGCGGCATGTGAGAAGCCGATGTGATCAGCACCCAATGTTCGCCCGGCTTTGGGTTCGCCAGGCGCTTAGCGAAGAGTGCGTTTTCATACGTGCTCCTCGACCGGTCCTCGAGCAGGAGACGCCCGGAATCGAGGCCCATTTCGTTGAAGAACAATGCGGCGGCGTTCGCCTCGGCGGTGTCCCCGTCCAGCCATCGGCCCGAGCCTCCCGTGAATAGCACCCGCGCCTCCGGGTGCCGCCGCGCAAGGGACATCGCCTCGGTGAGGCGGGCGGCTTGCGGCGTCAGCGCTACCTCGCCGCGTGCGGCCGTGACGATTTCATCGATCGCCCCGCCCAAGACGATGATCCCGTCGACTCGCTCGGGCATTTTGCCAAGCATGGGAAAGCGATTCTCAAGCGGTGCCAAGAGCCAATCGGGCAGCGGAGTCGCCATCATAAGAAGAAGTACGAGCGTGGCGGCGGTGATCAGCGCCCTGCCCCACCGCTGCGACCGAGAAGGTCGAAGCCAGAGAAGAATAATGCCGACGACAAGAGCGAGAAGGAGAACATTACCCGGCCGCACAAGCTCAAAGCCGATCTTGGAGAGGACGAACATGGCGCATCTCATAATGGATGACCGAGCCTGCGCGCAACGCTCGGCTCGGGCTCACGCGGGATGAGCCGTTGCGAATGGCCCCCGCCCGCTCATGCTCGTTTTGCCTGAATCTTGCTTGCATCCTCAACTTAAGGTAATCATAACGCGGTTCAACCCATAACCGCCAAGGCGTAACTTGGCACTCTCACAATCCCCCCGCGGCAAAGCCGTGTCGGAACGAAGAAGGACCCACCCGAAATGCGTCAGCTTATCCACCCCGCCGTTCGCGCGCTCGCGCTGACGGCCTCCCTAATTGCGATTGCAATCGTGACTCCCGCAGCGGCGGCCGACACGGCACAGTCGCCGATCGTCGTCGCCCAGGCCTCAGCACCGGCGCCGGCTCAGGCGGCGCCCGCTGTCACCGGCCAGAGCAAAAAGAAGCCGCCGCGGGTCGAGGCCCGAATCCAAGCGCTCCATGACGCCTTCAAGATCACCGACTCCCAAAAGGATCTTTGGAGCAACGTCGCCCAAACAATGCGCGACAGCGACCAGCGGATGGCGGCCCTCACGGCCGAGCGCAAAAAGAACCGTCCGAAGATGAGCGCGGTCGACGACCTGAACTCCTATGCCGCCATTGTGCAGGCGCACGCCGAAGACATTCAAAAATTCAACGCGGCCTTTACCCCACTCTACGCCGCGATGTCCGACGATCAAAAGAAGACCGCGGACCAGTTTTTCCGCGATCGCGGACGCCGGGGCGCCAAGGCCAAGGCGGCAAATGCGGCGGCCCCAAAGGCAAACTGATCGAGCCGAGAAGCCCGGACAGGAGGATTTGACGAATGACCCAACTTGCAACGACCTGCTGGCGCCGTCTGCCGTTCGGCACGATGGCGGCGGCGCTTATCATGGTGACGATGTTCGCCGTCGTACAAGTTCCGTCCACGCGTGCGGAAGATTTCGATCACGGGCACGATCGCGGGCACGACCGCGATCGCGACCATGGGCGTGTCGTGGTACGACACGACCGCGACATACACGTCGTGCCGCGCGTCGTTTACGCGCCCCCGCCGGTGGTTTACGCGCCACCGCCGCCCACTGAGGGCATCAACGTGATCTTTCCGCTGCACATCCGATAGCGGAGCACGGTCGAGCCGGTCCGACCCGACTGTGCACCGTTGCACGCGTCGGGCGGGCCAGCTTGTTTAGCAAAGGTGCGACACGATTTTCGCGCGGCAGGATAGGACTGTCGTAAAACCTTTTGACCGAAAACGATTTTTCATTGCCAAACGGCGCCAAGGCTTTGGCGAGCGATGAGCCCCTCGACGGTGCGGCGCCTCCCTTGCAGCCCACGCCCGAACGCACGTCCGACATTCGAGGCTTTCTAGACCTCGCGCGACAGCTTCAACGAGAAGGTCGCCTTGAAGAGGCGGCAGCCTGCCTCGTCCGCGCGCTTGCACGCCGGCCGAATTCCGGCGCCCTCCACAACGACCTTGGAGTCGTACTAACTCGTCTTTCACGCCATCGAGAGGCGGAAATATGCTTTCGCCGCGCGCTGGCGGTGCACGCGAATTCGGTCGAGGCGCTCAACAATCTCGGCCACGTCGCGAGAATGCAGGGCCGACTCGACGAATCGGCCGATTGGCATTGCCGCGCCCTCACACTCAATCCGAGCTTCGTGGAAGCGCATTTTCACCTCGGTGTGACGCGTCGAGAACAGGGCCGGCTCGCCGATGCGACCGCGTGTCTCCGCCTTGCGCTAGCACTCAAGCCAGATTACGTCGACGCCTTGGTCCATTTGGGTGCTGTGTTGCGCGAGGGCGCGCATTTTACCAGGGCGGCCGAATACCAGCGCCGTGCTCTGGCCCTCGCCCCCCACAATCTCGACGCACAGCTTAATCTCGCGTTTATCCAACTGACTCTTGGCGATTTGCGCGCGGGCAGCGTCGCCTACGAATGCCGCTTCGGCACCGGCCGCAATCGGCGATATCCGGTCGAAGGCAAGCCGATGTGGGACGGCCGGCCCATGCCCGGAGAAACGTTGCTCCTCTCGGGCGAGCTTGGGTTCGGCGACGCGATCCAATTCATTCGATTCGCGAAATGGGCGCGTGCGCGCGTCGGGCGCATCGTTCTGCGATGCCACCCAGCACTCCAGCATCTCTTGGCGTCGGCCCCCGGTATTGACGCGGTAAGCCCGATCACCGCATCCATGCCGCACTTCGATGCCTTCATCCCGCTCTTGAGCCTCATGCGCCTCCACGGCACCACCCTTTCGACAATTCCCGACCAGGCGCCTTACCTTGCCGCCGATCCGTCGCGCGCCGACGCATTTCTTCCTCACATTGGAGGCGAAGAACTCAGAGTTGGGATCGTTTGGGCCGGCAATCCCGGCCAAGGCAACGACCGCCGTCGCTCGATGCCGCTTGCGACCCTCGCACCTCTCTTCGGGGTGCCTGGCGTCAAATTCTTCAGCTTGCAGACGAGTGCGTACATTGGCAACACAAGTGCGCGCATCGACGAACTTCGATCGAGTCCGTTGGCGGCCAGAGTCACCGATCTTGCCCCGAATTTCCGCGACTTTGCCGATACGGCCGCCGCACTGAGCCGCCTCGATCTCCTGATCTCCGTCGATACGTCGGTACTTCATCTCGCGGGCGCCCTCGGTCGCCCGGCTTGGGGTCTTCTCGCCTTCAACGCCGATTGGCGCTGGTTTCGCGCACGACCCGACTGCCCTTGGTACCCGAGCCTTCGGCTTTATCGTCAGGGCCGAGACTTCGATTGGACCCCGGTCGTTGCCGAAGTGCGGCGCGATCTCGCCGCACACGCCGGAGCCTTTGGCCGCTTGCCCCGGTCGATCAAAACCTGACTTCGCGAGAGTCCCGCTCCGGGCGACCGAGACGCGGCACCTCTTGTTGTTCGTCCGTCTTGGGTGTCGTGAGCTTTCGGAGATATTCGTTCGTCTGGCGTTGCTGTTCGAGGACCTCTCGAAGCAGCGGTTTCACGCCAAATACCGCG
This sequence comes from Alphaproteobacteria bacterium, assembly GCA_035625915.1. Taxonomy (NCBI): domain Bacteria; kingdom Pseudomonadati; phylum Pseudomonadota; class Alphaproteobacteria; species Alphaproteobacteria bacterium. The sequence continues at coordinate 20,629 of DASPOR010000201.1, forward strand.
AAAGGCAAACAAAACCACAGCACTGCGAGGATAAAAACGACGACCACGAAGGCGAGCGCGACGATACCGCCGCCGGCGGTGGACGCAAATTGACTGATGGTGTCCATCCTCTACACCTCCAATTAAATGCGCTCCGTCAACCGTTTGAAATCGACAGGGACAAAGGAACGAAGGGAAACCGCCGCAGTCTATCCCGCCTCGACGAACGCTGCGAGTATTGCAAGCGGTTTTATGGCGCCGCTCCGCACACGCGGAGACAGCCTACAGGCGGTGCGAGAGACAACGAATCCGCAGAACGCTTGAAGGCTCAGTCAAGATTTGACGAGATGTCCTTCCAGGTCGACTATGCTGCGGGTATCGGCTTAGCCCCCGCTCCGATTGGCGAGCACCGACAAATACGAGAACAGCGGTGTCGTACAAAGTCACCGTAAATCGGCTCGACGGAAGTCAAGTCAGCGCCAACGCCCAAATCGAGGGGCGGACGCCCAAACCCGGTGAAATAATCCATGTGCAATGCGACCACAGCGTCGTTAAAGCGCGCGTTCAGCTGGTCGACGCACGAAGCGATGTCGATTGGGTGATTGCCCGCGAAGTCGGCTGAAGAAAAAGGCCCCGCCGACCGTGAGTTGGAGGACGGGGCTGAGAACGCCGATTAGTCGAGTCGCACTTATTTCCCTGGTGGGCGATAGGTTACGTTCTTCTGAAGCGCTCGGTCCGTCTCCTCAACGGTGAGGAGCGGCGTGGTCCTGGTTCGGATGAGCCCAGAGCCCGACACCGCGAGCGCCAAAGCAGACGCGCTGGCATTGTCGGGCAGATCGATAATCACGATGACGTCATGATCGCCGAAAGCGTAGTAGATCGATTCGAGCTTGCCGCCGAGACTCTCGACCGCCTGGCTTACTGCAGCCTTGCGGCCTGAAGCTTTCTCCTTGTGAAGCCCCTTGACGCCGTCTGCGTTGTACGATGCTTGGATGAGGTATTTGGGCATGACACATCCTCCGAAGGTGAAGGTGAACGCCGCATCCTGCGCGGATAACTCAACGGCCCCTCTTCCGACATCCTTCCTCCCAAGAAGTGCTGCGCTCCTTTCGGATCGGTCTCATTCAGCCTGAGAAAGCTCGCCTCATTCGGGAAGGTTTTGGCTCAAATTGCCGAGCGAGCAGGCTCGCGTCTTTTTATCCTGGACATATGGAAAGCGAGAATGAACCGAACAACCTTGATCTCAATCAATCCTGGCGGCGAAAGCTCCCGGCGGCCCACGAACGGGGCTGCGGCCGGGGTCGCGATTATGCGATATGGCGTTTCAGGAACGCCAGTGTCTTTGCATTGAATTCGGCGACGTTCTCGTAGATCGGGGCATGGGCGCATCCCCCGAAGACCACGAGCTCACTCTTGCGGATACTGCCCTTCAGCTCTTCAGCGAAGCGGGTGGAGGTAACGATGTCGTGCTCGCCGAATGTGATCTGGGTCGGCGCCTCGATCTTGGCGAGCTGGGCCTTGGCGTCGTGGGCGATCACGGCGTCGGATTGCCGCAAGAACGCATCGAGTGGCTGCGCAGGCCTGCCGCGGACGAACGCAGCGAGCGAGTCGATATATTCCGGCTTGGCCGCATAAAGCTCCGGGGTGAAACACCAGGGAAAAATGCCCTGGATCACCATTTCTGTCACACTGTTCAGGCCTTTGGCCAGGCTCTGCCAGCCTTGCACCACGGTCTTGAGGAATGGGTCCGTCTTGGTCCAGCCGCTATGGAGCGACAGCGATTTGACTCGTTCGGGATACTTGGCCGCAAGCCACATGCCCGTGGCCGCACCCAATGAAAGTCCCGTCACATGGACCCGATCGATCCCGAGCGCGCGGATGAGCCCCGCGGCATCGTCGGCGAACCGTTCGGTCGAATAGTTGCCGGGCGGCTTGTCGGACTCTCCAGCGCCGCGCGGGTCGATCGAGATGCAGGTGAAGTGCTTCGCATAGTCGCCCACCTGAAAGGCGTAACACGCGTTGTCCGCGGCCAGATAGGGTATCAGCAGAAGCGGTTCACCCGACCCCTGCCGGTCGTAGTTCATCGTGATGCCGTTGACCTTGATTTTAGCCATTGCGTCTTCCCCCTTCCGTCTCCCGCAAAGGTAGAAGTCACTGTTGCCGCCCGCCCATAGGTTCGAGGTGCCATTTGGCAACTCGGCATTCTCGGGTGCAACTTAAGCAGACGCGGATGAAGCCGATCTTTTAGCACATGGCGCCTTGAGCGCCAGCGCATTGAGACGCTCGCTTGCAAGGTGCGGTCCGCCGAAGACCTCGGGATCGCAAAGGTGGCAGGCTGGGCTGCGAATTATTCATGAAATGTCAATACGGATTAACCGGCCATTAACTATGACGCGTTACGATTTGTGCGTTTTGGCCACGGCGCATCATTTGCGCAGGAGGCAAGCGTGAGGGGCATTCGTGAGGTGAAGATCGGTCAGCGCTTCATGAAAGTCGCCATCCTCTCCCAGGTCTGGGAGGTGGCGACCCTGAAGCTCGGACCGGGCGGCATTAATCACTGCAACATGCGCGACGTGCGCGATCACACGCGCACGATCCTGGTTTCGGAGCCGGCACTGCGCAACAAGCGATTTTTCAAGCTCATTCAGGCGGACGTGTAATCGCGGCGCGAAGGCCGCGGATCCAGCAACGTCGAAGGGGTCCCTCGCAAGGACGCGAACGCGCGTGTAGTGAACGCCGTCGGCGCGTCTGTTGCCAGAACTCCGCTGCCTATGCTACCCGAGGCCGAGAAGCGAGGAAGACGGGCGATCGGTGGTTCCGCACCTGACGCTGCCCGTGCCTCCCAGGCTTCTCGTGCAAGCGCGCTTGCCGGCACGGATGGGTGGCCGAGCGGTTGAAGGCACCAGTCTTGAAAACTGGCAGGGGTGCAAGCCCCTCGTGGGTTCGAATCCCACCCCATCCGCCAACGGCTCCCTGCACCATCGGGTCCAGGCCAATGACGCCCCCGATCTCTTCGGGTGCTGCAAATGCGCGACGACCGCGGCATCGGACGAGCGAAGTCTCGAGCGTGCGGCCGAGCGCACTTCCCTCATGGATTTGACCGACGCTTCGCCCTCGGAGAAACTGCCAGCCCTAGGAAAACGAGGATCGCCCGGTTGAGCCGCAAGATGTCCTCGTCGTCCAAGCGGCCAATATGGACGCCGACCTTGGACTTCAGCACCGTCGTGATTTTGTCCACCATCAGCCGGCAGGGCGCGCGCAACCCGTTACGCTCGTTCGGCTCTACGAACAGGCGGAATAGAGGTGCTTCGGTCTCATCGGTGGTGAAGGCGCAAACGGTAATCGAGTTGGTTGCGTCAAAGTTGTCATCTTGCACGATCACGACGGGGCGCTGTTTGCCCGCATAGTCCTTGCCGCCGGCGACGGTCCAAATATCGCCGCGTCTCATTCATCGCCCCGATCCGACACTGCGTCGATGAACGCCTGATCGTCGCGGGCGTGATCGCTCGCGGCCACGGCCAGCGACTGGCGATGCGCCGCCGAACGAAAGGACGGTGCGCGCATGTCCGGCACCCAAATCTGGATCGGGCGCAGGCCCTGCGACCGCAAGCGTTCGCGATGTTTCCGCACCTTCACGCGGGACGACTTGGGCTTGAACCTGCGCCTCGACAGCGAGGCCATGACCGATCTCCAATAAAGTTACATGTAACCTACCCTAGTCGGTGAGCTTTGACCAGTCCCCAATCGGCTTTACCGACACCGCAGGCGCTCGCTCGTGTGGATGGGTGGCCGAGCGGTTGAAGGCACCCGTCTTGAAAACTGGCAGGAGGGCAAGCCGCAGTCGCCGGGGCCTATTTACGAAAGGGCTTGCATCGTGTGACTCGCGGGCGTTGGGCCTAAGGCGTAGGGTTCACGGCGGATCATCCGGCGAGGTATCGGATCGGTCCGCAATCGAGTTCTTGATGAACGCGATCACGTCGTCAAAACCCCAATGGGCATCTTCATCGCCGGTCTTGCCGCTGCGCTGGGGAAGCGAAACCGCCGGGGCGTTCGTCGCACCGGCGGTCGTGGCATCGATACACTCCTCGATCCGCCCGAGCATGTAGGGGAAAAACGGATTGGACGAGATGCGAAGCAGGGCGTCCAGGCTGGCGATCAACACATTCCGCTCGCCGCGCGGCGCCAACGCGCCGAGGTTGATGCCGAAGTTTTCCGTCGGGTCAGGCGTTAATCCGTATAGCGCATCGGTCATCGGGAACGGCAGCGCGACATGCGAAAGCGAGTAGAGGCCGACCGGATACGTCAACCCCAATCTGCGGCTGTGCTCCGTCGTTGAACCCGCCTCGGTGGTCAGCTCTGCAGCTTCGTAACTCTCGCTGTCCGCATTGGTGATGATCGTGGTCCGATAAGATTGCGCTCCGGCCGGCAGCAGCCGCGTTAGCGCCGTGTCTGCAGATCGACGCAGAAGCGGCCCGAACTTGACGGTTCGGTTCACATCGAAAAGCACAAGCTCGCTGCCATTCGACGGCAGGTGAGCATAAAGCGCTGAAACAATGGCGGAGGTGCTGACCGTAAAGTCCATGACGGATTGGAAGGTGATGATCGGCGGCAACTGGGCCAGTTGGCCGTTACGGGCGTAGCGCGCCGTTTGTTCCTGGAGGACTTGGGTCAGGCGATAGGATTGCCTCGCGCCGTTGACGGGAAATGAGTTGTATTTGAAAGGATTGAACTCGGGCACCACGCTGAGCCAAGCGGCCTTTGCAAACGCCGGAAATATCGCGGGCACCCCCGCTAGTCCCGCAAAGCGCGCAAAGCGTGTGATGCCGATCATTGGGGAAATCAACACGAGGCGGTCAGGTCGCGAAAGTTGCGGATCGGCAATTGCGTCAAGCGCATATTTGAGCGCGAGCGCGCCGCCGTTGGAAAATCCGACCAGATGCAGCGGTGCGTGCGGTCCGACGCGCCGGCGCGCCTCCCTGACCGCGAGCCGCGTCGCTGCCAACCAGTCCTCCCATTCGACATCGGTCAGGGCTGCCGGAACCGTGCCGTGCGCGGGCAACCTGATCACGATCGCAACATAGCCGCGATCTCGATAGGCTCGTGCAATGTGACGCTGGCTGTACGGCGAATCCGTCAAGCCATGCAGCAGCACCGCCGCGCCGATAGGAGCCCCCGCAGGCTCCAGCACGTAGGATCGATTGAAGTCCTGGGTAAAGTGCGGGGGATAGACGGGGCTCCCGTCGAAATATCGATTTAGTGCTACGCGATCCTGCGGGTCGAGCTTTTGCGTCACTTCGGTGCGGACAGACTCGAAAACCCTCGCTTCCTCCGCCAGATATTGGTTCCAATCGGCCGCATCGATCTCATTTGCCCGCAATTCACGAGGTACGTAGGTATGCCAGCGCTCCAACGGTAGGCCGCTTTGAACCACGTAGATGCGAAAACCAAGAAAAGCGATCGCGGCGATCGCTACCGCACTCAATACCCACTTTGTTCCCTTAACAGCCTTGGCTCGCACGTCCCGACTCACTGCGTCGCTTGTTTGCAGAAGCATGCCCCATCGCAGACTTTGGGGATACTGGATTTCCTCCTTCGATTGTCGTGCTCACCACGATGAGCGTGAGGTCGATTTTGCAACGTGTACCCAAGGAGGGGTAAAATTTCGGGACCGTGGCCCATCGCACACCAAGCGCTTACGCAGGATTTGACAGACCTTTGTATCGTCCGGCGGGCGTAATCACTCGCTTAAGTCCGGTTTACCCGCCGCGGACTTCAGAATCGGCAGGAAGCTCCCTGTGCTGTGGCAAATCATCGGTGATCTCGAACCAAGGGGCTTTGCTCGCTACAAAGAAGTGGCGCTCGGGGCGCACACCGGGGTCGTCATCGAGGCCGCCGAGCGCAATTCCGAGTTCCGGCGTGCGACCTGGGCGGTTTACAATCGGCGAACCGCAGACACTGCAAAATCCGCGATGAAATCCGGGCGACGATTCGAAATATTTGACCAACTCTTCCCCTTGTACCCATTTGAAATCTTGGACGCGAACACGTGCGCGGCTGCGAAAGGCCGCACCATGAGCCTTTCGGCAGTTCGAACAATGGCAATGGCCGCTGCGCATCAGCTGGCCAGCGATTTCGTATTTCACACCGCCACACAAACAACTTCCTCGAACGACCCGCATGCTAACCTCCGTATTCATTGGACAGTCGATCCCGACCGGATCGTCGCGACGGACTGGTCCGGAACCCAAGTGCCAGACCCTTTCGTTTTCATTTGCGAGTGTTCGTTGCAACGCCTTTCGCCGAGGAAACTTTTCCGCCGGCTATCAAACGCCGACTTCCTCCGCCATGACCGTGTAGTGGGTCGAGTGGTCGTGCGACGGCGTTTCGCTGATCACCACCACGATTGCGCGCACGGCCTGGTCGGTGTCCTCGACCTCGATCACATCGCCGACCTTGGGGACGTGAGCAAAATCGTAGACGCGCGCAACCGGGTGGTATGCGCCGGCATGTTTACGCCGCAGGTTGACCCTGACACTTATCGCGGTCATGGCTGCATCAAGCTTTATCGAAAACGGCTGCTTGCCGGAATGATATAGGTCGCGATACCCGATTGTCGATTGGCGCTTCGTCGTCCTTCGTCATTCCTTCTTCCGCGATCGATGGCGCGGTGCGCTCGCGCTCTCGGAATGAATCGGCCATAATCTCCCGATGTCCGATATTCCGGTCCAGGATGCGACCTCCGCGTCCCTCATCGCATGGCTGATCCAGGCCGGCCTCGCCGGCAAGTCGGAGCGGGAGCTGCTCGATGGCTTTTGCGAGCGCGCGAGCGAAGCGGGATTGCCGCTTTACCGCGCCAATCTCATCGTCGACACGCTTCATCCGGTCTATGAAGGCCGCGTATTCCGTTGGGAGCGCGGCGACGTGGAAACGACTGTCACCGAGTACGGCCGCTCGACGGAAGGAGCCGCACTCGAATCGTGGCGACGCAGTACCTTTTACCATCTGCTCGAGCGCGGATTGTCTCAGGGGCGCTGGCGCATTCCCTCCGACGACAGCTCCCGCTTTCCCATCCTCGCCGACCTGCATGAGGCGGGTGCGACCGACTACGTGTGTATGGTGACCCGTTTCGCCGGGGCCGGAATCATCGGTGAGATCGATAGCGTGCTGTCTTCCTGGACGACCGACCGCAAGGACGGCTTCGAACCGCGGCAACTCGCCATTCTCGAATCCCTCGCCCCCGCACTCGCACTCTCGATCAAGTGCGCCTCGCTCGGCCAAATCGCGGGCACGCTCGTCGAGACCTATCTGGGGCGCGATGCGGGGC
>DASPOR010000202.1 GCA_035625915.1 Alphaproteobacteria bacterium
CCATCGAGAAATGGTTGAAGCCATTTCGTGCCGGAAACAACGGCTCGGCGGACGGCTTGTTCACGGGCTATTACGAGCCCGAATTGCAGGGATCGCGGCAGGCCGGGGGTCGATTTACCGTTCCGCTTTACGGACGGCCCGACGATCTCGTCACCGTCGATCTCGGCGAGTTCGACGACAGTCTCAAAGGAAAGCACGTCGCGGGGCACGTTTCGGGCGGCGCGCTCAAGCCCTATGCAACACGGGCCGAGATCGAGGCAGGAGCCATCGCTGGCAAGGCAAGGGAACTTTTCTGGGTCGACGATCCCGTCGAGCTGTTTTTTCTGCAAATCCAGGGTTCGGGGCGGGTCATTCTCGAAGATGGCACGGTGGTGCGCGTGGGCTATGTCGCACAAAACGGCCGAAGCTACCGCTCGATCGGCAAAATCCTGGTCGATCGCGGCGACATGCCGCTTGAAGCGGTCAATCTCCAATCGCTCAAGGAATGGCTCCGCGCGCATCCGTCGGAAGCAAAATCCCTGATGGACCAGAATGCCTCTTACGTGTTCTTCCGCGAAATGTCGGGCGACGGCCCCAAGGGAGCCGAAGGTGTAGCACTCACCCCCGGGCGGAGCCTCGCCGTCGATCCCAAGTTCGTATCCTACGGTGTGCCGATCTGGCTCGATATCGAAAGCCCCAAAAAGGGCGAACGAATCCAAAGGCTCGTGGTCGCCCAGGATACAGGCGGGGCGATCAAGGGGCCGGTTCGGGGCGACCTCTTCTGGGGCTTCGGTTCCGAGGCCGAAGCAATGGCCGGCGTGATGCGCTCGCAAGGCAGCTATTATCTGTTCCTACCGCGCTAAGGGGCGGAACTCGCGGCGAGCATCGAGGCTTGCCAACCGCCTGGGGACATTTCATTCTAGCCGTGAAAACGACAGCGCCGGCCCACAATCGGCAATAGAAAATAGGGCCTTGGGGTATCAATGAGAGTTGGGTTGTTCGTCACGTGCCTGGTCGATCTCTTTCGGCCAACCATCGGCTTTGCGGCGGTGAAACTCCTCGAGGAGGCCGGATGCGAGGTCGAGGTGCCAAGCGCCCAAACCTGTTGCGGCCAGCCCGCCTACAATTCCGGGGACAAGGGGGACGCGAAGGACATCGCCCGCTCGGTGATCGAGACTTTCGAGCCCTTCGATTTCGTGGTCGCACCCTCCGGGTCGTGCGCCGGCATGATCAAAACCCATTATATCGAGTTGTTCGCCGACGAGCCCCGCTGGGCGCAGCGCTCGCACGATCTGGCGCGGCGCACCTATGAACTCGTTTCCTTTCTCGTCGACGTGTGCGGCCTCGATGCAGTCGATGCACGCTATCCCGGCAGCGTGACCTATCACGACTCCTGTTCGGGCCTCAGGGAGCTGCACGTCAAGTCGCAGCCGCGCAGGTTGCTCGCGTCCGTGCGCGACCTCACCCTGACCGAATTGCCGGGTGCGGAAATCTGTTGCGGCTTTGGCGGAACGTTCTGCATCAAATATCCCGAGATTTCGACGCGCATGGTCGCGGACAAAGTAAAGGACATCCAGGCGACCGGTGCCGGCACGCTGCTTGCGGGCGATCTCGGTTGCCTTCTCAACATGGCGGGCCGGCTGCGGCGAGAGGGTTGTGACGTCAAAGCGCGCCATGTCGCGGAAGTGCTCGCCGGCATGAGCGATGCGCCCGCAATCGGCGATCCCACGGTCTCAAAGCTCACAAGCTGAACCGGTCTGGCACCCCATGCAAGCGACGAGCCGCAATTTCAAGAAGAACGTCCACGCGGCGATCAACGACGCAACGCTTCAGCGCGCCATGACCAAACTCGGCTTTCAAGCGGCCCGTGCGGCCGCCGTGTCGCGATTGCCCGAGTTCGACAAGCTGCGCGATCAGGCGCGCGACATCAAGAACCATGTGCTCGAAAACCTCGATCTCTATCTCGAGCGATACGAGGCGGAAATGACCCGGCGCGGCGGCCAGCTTCACTGGTGCCGCACAGCCGATGAAGCGCGCGCGGCGGTCCTCGAAATTTGCCGACGCCTCGACGCCAAAATCGTCACCAAGGGCAAGTCCATGGTCGGCGAGGAGATCGGGATCAACGAGTTCCTCGAGGCGAACGGCATCGCACCCGTCGAAACCGATCTTGGCGAGTACATCATTCAACTCCGTCACGAACCGCCGAGCCACATCATCGCGCCCGCTGTCCATCTGACGAAGGACCAGGTCGCCGACGCCTTCCTTGAAAATCATCGCCAATATGGAAAAACCCGCCGTCTCGAGGAAGCGGCCGATTTGCTCGCCGAGGCGCGCGAGATCTTGCGCGAGAAATTCATCGCTGCCGATGTGGGCATAACGGGCGCCAATTTCCTCATCGCGGAAACGGGATCGTCGGTGATCGTTACGAACGAAGGCAACGGCGATCTCACGCAGAACCTGACCAAGGCCCATATCGTGCTTGCAACGCCCGAGAAGCTGGTTCCCACCCTCGAAGACGCGACGACGATTCTTCGGCTCCTCGCCCGGTCGGCGACCGGGCAGGAAATGTCCGTCTACACGACGTTCTCGACCGGCCCTCGGCGGGGCGAGGATCTCGATGGCCCGGGCGAGTACCACGTCATTCTCGTCGACAACGGCCGCACCGCATTGCTCGGGACGGAATTCCAGGACATCTTGCGCTGCATCCGCTGCGCTGCGTGCATCAACCATTGTCCGGTTTACAATACGATCGGCGGACACGCCTACGGTTGGGTCTATCCCGGCCCGATCGGCTCGGTTCTCACACCTGCACTGATCGGCATCGACGAGGCGGGCGATTTGCCGAATGCCTCCACCCTTTGCGGCCGTTGCGAGAGTGTTTGCCCGATGCGCATCCCGCTGCCAAAAATGCTGCGCCATTGGCGGGAGAAGGAATACGAAAAGGGTCTGGCGCCCAAGCCGTTTCGGACCGGCCTCAAATTGTGGGCCTGGTTCGCCAAGCGCCCGCGCCTCTACCACCTCGGCAGCCGCATGGCGATGAAGCTGCTCGGCATTCTCGGTCGCGGCCGCGGCAGCTTTCGGCACTTGCCGCTCGCGCGAGGGTGGACCGGCGGGCGCGACATGCCGGCCCCCGAGGGCCCGACGTTCCAGTCGCTTTGGGCCGCCGAGCGCAAAAGTGGCCGCACATGAGCGAGGCGCGGGACCAGATCCTGGACGGCGTCCGGCGAGCCCTCAAACGGCAGGCCGGCGACGACGTGCGGAAGGCCTCGGTCGACGGCCGAATTTCGCAACATCGCCGCAACCTGGTTCCGAAACGTGCCCTCCTCGACCATGGCGCCCAGATAGGCCTCTTCGTCGACATGGCGGAAAAGGCCGCCGCCACCACGGCGCGCGTCGCGCATTATGCGGATATTCCCGATGCGGTCATCGATTACCTCAAACGCTTCAACCTGCCGCACAAGATCAAGCTCGCGCCCGATCCGGCGCTGACGGGGCTTTCTTGGACCGCACGCCCGCTCCTCAAAATCGAAACCGGGATCGCAGCACCGGGCGATAGCGCCAGCGTCACGCCCGCCTTCGCGGGTATCGCTGAGACCGGAACGCTCATGCTTCTGTCGGGCCCGACGGCGCCGACGACGCTCAACTTCCTCCCCGAAAACCACATCGTGGTACTGACCGAGAGCCGCGTGGTCGGGCCGTTCGAAGATGCTTGGGATCGCGCGCGCACCGCCCAGCGCGACGGTGCTTGGCCGCGCACTGTCAATTTCATCACCGGCCCCTCTCGTTCGGCCGATATCGAGCAGCAGCTCCAGATGGGTGCGCACGGGCCGCGCCGCCTCCACATCATCCTTGTGGCCGAGGACGGCGATGGCCAAGGCAAAGGGTGATCATCCCTCACTCGAGGACAAGGACCATGCCCTGTGGTCCCGTGCCATGCGCGGTACGACACCACTCAAACGACAAAAGCCTCCTTCAAAGCCGGAGTCAGCACCGGGCGGGCGGCGTGCAACCGCCGTCGGGGAAGACCGGCGGCCCGCCGCCGTTTCCTCCGGGAAAAAAGCGGGTCCCGGCGGCACTCAACCGCCGCTTCCCGAGCTTGCCCCTGGTGCGGCAGCCGGTGTCGACAGGAGTACGACCGATAAGCTGCGACGCGGGGGCTTCCCCATCGAAGGCCGTCTCGATCTCCACGGTCATACCCAGGAGGAAGCGCACGCCGCGCTTGTGTCTTTTGTGGAAAATGCGCACCTCTCCGGCAAACGATGTCTCATCGTCATAACAGGCAAGGGTGGTGTGGGCCGGCAGAGCGGCGTCTTGCGCGGTGCCGTACCGCGTTGGCTCAATAGCGAGCCGATGCGCCGTCGGATCCTTGCCTTCGCATCGGCCCAGCCCAAGCATGGCGGCGGGGGCGCCCTTTACGTCCTCCTTCGTCGACAACGTTAGCTCGTGCACGGGCAATGACTCCTTTCGGAGCGCGCGTACGGCAATTACGACGAAAACAAGGTGTCACGCTGCGCGCGATGGCGCAGGACCTTCGGCTCTCGGCCGCCTATTTGTCCGCCTTGGAGCATGGCCGACGCAGCCGGCCATCGACCGGGCTGGTTCAGCAGATCTGTGCCTATTTCGGCTTGATCTGGGACGACGCCGAAGAGTTGCAGCGCCTTGCGCGGCTGTCGCATCCCCGTGTCGTCGTCGATACGGCGGGGTTATCCCCCGCGAAAACCGAGCTTGCTAACCTTCTTGCCGAGCGCATCCGCACGCTCCCGGAGAACGATGTTGCGGAGGCAATCGGCATCTTGAATCCGCGGACGAAAAGAGCTCGGAACTAAAGCGCAGCTTCAACGACGATGCGATCCCCGGACCCGATTTGGGCCACGATCCGCAGGAGGTCGCCAACGCGAACCGCCACGCAGCCCTCGGTGGGCGAGAAATCGTCGCGTGCGATATGAAGGAAGATGGCGCTCCCGGCATAAGGGACTGGGGGTGTGTCGTTGTGGCCGAGGACGACGATCAGGTCGTAAATATTGTCGTTGCGCCACAGGCGCTCGTGGCTTGCCGGATAAGGCAGGCGAACTTGCGTGTTGTAGCGCTGGTCCCGCGGATCGTCACACCAACCATCATGCTCGCCGATGGGATCGACGGACAAACCGGTGACGGGCTTCGCGATCCGGTCGGCCCGGTAAAGAACGCGGCGAAAAGGAAATGCGCCAATCGGTGTCGCCCCGTCGCCTTCGCGCTTTTCCCGACGCACACCGGCGCGTCCGAGCGCGCAAGGGCGGCTTTGCCCATTCCACGATGCAACCCCTTGCCAGACCGTTTGCCCGCTGGGGACGACTCGCACATCCATGTCAAGGTTATAGCCGTCCAGTGCTTCCAATCGCCAGTGCTTCAATCGCCGTTGCTTTCAGTCGAAGGGGTATGCGCGCGAAGCTCAGCCGCCAACGTCGACGCCAGGTGCCGCCGCCGTTTCGCGAAGCTTTGCGGCGGCTTGGTATTTGTCGAGCGCCTCCATCATGCGTTCCGCGAAGTCGGGCGGCGCCTGAGGCCGGCCATTTGCATTCGACGAAGGGTCTGCATCGGCGGCGGGCGTTCTGGCGGTCCCGGGAGGAGTGCTTTGGCCACCGGACCCAAAGCTTCCGGACGAAGTGCTGCCGGCATCGGTTGAGCTCGCCGCAGCGGCCGACAGCCACGGCATGCCCGTCACTTCGAGGGCACCCGGCGGCAGCGGTGCGGGTGCCGGCGGATTCGCCGCGGCGGCTGTGGCGGCCGTGGCGATCGACGCGTCGCCGGTTGCGGGTGTTTTTCCAGCAGCGGGCTTATTGTCGCCGAGGAGGGCGGTCATGATATGGCCGCCGATATCGTCGCCCGTGACGGCTGCGAAGGCCGAACTTGCGAGCGACGCGGCAGCCCCGATCGGCCCCCCGATCAATCCGCCCCCGATCGTGCTCGCAACCGCACCGATCGAGTCGCCCGTCAGGTGATTATAGATGCTCGACACGACGGGAATGTATTCGAGGGGATTGAGCGATTGCAGAAGCGAGTCGAAGCTGAATCCCTGCTTGCCCCAAAGAAAGCGTTCGATGCCGTGGGCCTCCGGCGTACCTTTGCCGGCGGCGGCTTCGACGTCGGCGGAAAAAGACGGGAGCGGCTCGGGATAAAGGGTTGCGTCCGCGACGGTAACGCGGCGGTAACGGATCGGCTGCGCCGTCGATGCATTGGGCGACGCGGTGGCCGTTGCCGTCGTCGGCGATGCCTCGGTGGCGGCGGGAAGAGGGAAAGCCTGGTTCGATCCGGTGCCGGGCGCTGCTAGGGCGGCGGGCTGCGTCGCTTGCTGCGATGTCGGCTGGGATACGGGTGCGACGGCACCTCTGCCCAAAAGCGGAACCGTTGGCGGCGGGGGGATCACGAGCGGAGCAGGCATCCGGCCTTCCTCGAGTTGCCCTCCGTGCTCGCAAACCCAATGCCAAAGATAAATCGTTTGTTTTCAAATGATTAGAGATCACTTGGCGTGAAAACCGCGGAGCTGCGGCAAAATCTGCCGGCTCCAATCTGCCGGATGCATCGAGAAAAAGCGCAGCCGCCACCGTATCGGGCGATACTTTCGTGACCTGCCTGGGAATGACATCGGCTCAATCTTTGTCTAATAGACAACGGCGCGGCTCGATCCAATGTCCTCGGCCGCCTTTCGGAACCCGAGATGCTGATATATCGCAACTATGATCAGGCCCAACTGGACGCTCAATACAACAACCGCGCCGCGGTCCCGGACCACACGCGCTGGACTGAACGGTGGCCCAAAGCGAGCGAGGAAGCACGCGCGCAGCTGGGCGGCCGCTACGATGTGCCTTACGGCCGTGGGGAACGCCAAACGCTCGATATCTTCCCAGTCGGACAAAAGCGCTCCCCGGTTCTCATCTTCATCCATGGCGGCTATTGGCGCACCCTCAACAAGGACGCGTTTAGCTGGATTGCGACCTCCTATGTGCGCGCGGGCATCGCGTTCGTCGCGGTCGGCTATCCGCTCTGCCCGACAGTGACGCTCGACGCGTTGACCGAGAGCGTGCGCGAGGCCGTCGGATGGATATATCGCAACGCCGCTACGTTCGGCGGCGACCCGGCACGCCTCCATATTTCCGGACACTCGGCCGGTGGTCATCTGACCGCGATGATGCTTTCGACCGATTGGGCCGCTCGGGGGTTGCCCGACGGTACATTGAAGGGCGGGTGCGCCATCTCCGGCATCTATGATCTTGAGCCGATCCGCCTCTGTTTTCTCAATGCAGACGTGCGGCTTACGCCCGATATGGTGCAGCGCAATAGCCCACTGCGCGTCCTACCGTCCGCCTCGCCGCCGCTCATCCTCACGGTCGGTGGCCGCGAAACCGACGAATTCCAGCGCCAGCAAGCACTTTACGGCGATGCATGGCGAGCGGCGGGCCTGCCGCTCGGCATCGTGCCAGCGCCTGCGGATCAGCATTTCTCAATCGTCGATCGATTTGCCGATCCTTCCCACGAGCTTTTCCAGACAGTGCGCCGTCAGATATCGGGTGAACCGTAATACGAAGACGGACACGGGCTGCGGCGCGCCAAACAGGGCGCCTAAGGTGCGGGGTATGTGCGTGGCGGTTGTGCCAAAAAGCCGATATTCTGCCTTCATGAGGGTCGGCAGCGTTTGGCGTATTGCCGAAATTGCAAGGGTCGGTGAATGATGATGCAACGCAATTCGATCACGACGCCGGAATTCAGGACCACATCGACGGGCAAGAAAATCCTTGTTGTCGATGACGATCCGGCCCTGCGCCAATCGCTCGCCGAACAACTTCAGCTTCATGAGGAATTCCAGACGGCGGAAGCGGAGAGTGGCGCCAATGCGCTCGAGCGGGTGCGAACCGACTATTTCGACGCGATCCTGCTCGACGTGGGCTTGCCCGATATGGACGGCCGGGAAGTTTGCCGCCTGATGCGCCGAAACGGGTTGAAAACGCCGATCATCATGCTGACGGGTGCGGATACCGATGCCGATACCATCCTCGGGCTCGATGCCGGTGCTAATGATTACGTGACCAAGCCTTTTCGACTCGGCGTGCTCTTGGCCCGGCTGCGCGCCCAGCTACGCCAGCACGACCAAAGTGAGGACGCCGTTTTTGCGATCGGCCCGTTCTCGTTCCGCCCGTCGACCAAACTCCTCCTGGAAACCGATACCGGACGGCGCATCCGATTGACCGAAAAAGAGTCGCAGATCCTCAAATTTCTCTTTCGCGCCAATGAGAAAGTGGTGGCGCGCGACGTCCTGCTCAATGAGGTCTGGGGCTACAACGCCGGTGTCACGACCCATACGCTCGAAACGCACGTCTATCGCCTGCGTCAGAAGATCGAGGCCGATCCGTCGAGGGCCGAGATTCTGATTACCGAGCCGGGCGGCTATCGTCTGGTGCCGTGACCGTCGTCACTGGCAAGTTAAAGGGATTGCCCTAAAGTCCGAACGGCGGGGTGTGTGTTTCCGCCGTCAAAAAGCGCGTGTATCGTGGCGGGTGGGATTGAGGAGACCCTGGTTTGGAGAATTCGGATCGGTTCACGGTGAAGTTTTGGGGTGTACGGGGATCCATCGCCTGCCCGGGTCCCGATTACGTTCGTTACGGCGGCAATACATCCTGTGTCGAGATTCGGTGCGGCCCGAACCTCTTGATTTTCGATGGCGGTACCGGCCTGCGCCCCCTCGGGCGTGACCTCGATGCGAACGGCGTTGTCGACGCCGATCTTTTCTTTACGCACACCCATTTCGATCACATCACGGGCTTGCCCTTCTTCAGCTCCGCTTTCAAGCGCGAGAACCGCTTCCGGTTTTGGGCCGGTCATCTCCTGCCCGAGCATCGCTTGTACGAGGTGCTGTGCGAGCTGATGATGGCGCCATTCTTTCCAGTACCGCTCGACGTCTTGAAGGCCACGATCGAATATGTCGATTTCAAGCCCTGGGAGGATCTCGAACCGCGTTCGGGCGTGATCATTCGGACGGCACCGCTCAACCATCCGAACGGCGCCATCGGCTATCGCGTCGAGTATCGAGGCCGCTCGATCTGCTACGTGACGGACACAGAGCACGTTCCCGGCAAGCTCGACGAGAACATCTGCAGCCTCGTCAAGGGTGCTGACATCATGATTTACGACTCGACCTATACCGAGGCGGAATTTCCACGCTTTGCCGGATGGGGCCACTCGACCTGGGAGGAGGGCGTTCGGATCAGCATGCATGCCGGCGTCAAGACACTCGTCGTGTTCCACCACGATCCGACCCACGATGACGCCTTCATGGATCGCGTCGCCAAGGCGGCGAACGATGCGCTTCCCGGCACGATCATCGCGCACGAAGGCCTCGTCTTGACGCCTGGACGCCTGGCCTCTTACGAGCGGCACCTCGTTAGCGGTAAGGGTCGGGTCAGCGATAAGGGTCGGCCGCGTCGCGAAGGCCATCGCCCAGGAAATTGAAGGCGAGTACGACGAGGATCACCGGCACGACCGGCAACAGGATCCACGGATAGACGGCGACTGCGTTGATGTTCTGGGCTTCGTTCAATAACACGCCCCAACTTGTGATCGGCGGGCGCAGGCCCAGGCCTAGAAAGCTCAGCGCCGTTTCGCCCAGGATCATGTTGGGAATCGACAGCGTTGCGGACGCGATCAGGTGACTCATGAAGCTCGGCAATAGGTGGCGCGCGATCACGCGCCGCGGTCGAGCGCCCATGAGTATGGCTGCCGTGCAAAAATCCTCCTCGCGCAGGGCGAGGAGCTTGGAGCGCACCGCCCGGCCAAGTCCCGTCCAATCGATCAGGCCCAGGATAATGGTGATGCCGAAATAGATCAGCGCCGGACTCCACGTCACGGGAAGCACCGCCGATAGCGCCATCCAAAGCGGTAATTCCGGGAATGAGCGAATGACCTCGATCAAGCGTTGGATGAGGCTGTCCGTCCAACCGCCGTAATACCCCGCGAGGCCGCCGAGGGTCAGGCCGAGCAGGAAGCTGATGCTAATCCCGATCAACCCGATGGTGAGCGAGATTCGGGCCCCGTAGATGATGCGGGAAAGCATGTCGCGGCCGAGCCGGTCGGTACCTTGCAGAAACAGCGTGCCGCCCTCTGCGGGGCAAACCAAATGGAATCGCCCTTCGATCATGCCCCAAAATCGATATTCGTCGCCGAGGCAGAAGAACCGCAACTTCTCGATTCGCGTTGGATTGGGCATATAAACCCAGCGCAGCGTTTCCATGTCGAGGCTTGTGTCGAAGCCGTAGACGAACGGCCCGATGAAGCGTCCGTTGTCGAAGAGGTGGATCGCCTGCGGCGGGGCGTAAAGAAAATCCGTGTGCCGTGTGCGAAGGTTGTAGGGTGCGAGGATTTCCGAAACGAGGATCGAGGCATATACCACGGCAAGGAAAATGCCGGAGACGACGGCTAGGCGGTGGCGCTTGAGCTTCCACCACATGAGCCGCCATTGCCCCGCGAGAAAATAACGCTCTTGTCCCGGCGCCATTGCCTCGATCGCATAGGGATCGAAGGGTGCCGTCGAGACATAGTGTTCGAGACGCGGAGAGAGCAGACGGTCCACGGCGTGACCCCTGTCGCTGTCGGGACTGTCGCGCCGCTCGACGGTCATCGCGTCGTCCCGCCATGGAGGCGAATGCGCGGGTCGAGCACCGCGAGAAGAATGTCCGACAACAGGACGCCGATGACGGTGAGCGTCGCCAGGAACATGAGGAACGATCCCGCGAGGAACATATCCTGACTCCTCAAGGCGCGGAGCAGCATCGGTCCGGTGGTCGGCAGCGACAGAACGATGGACGTTATCGCCGCACCCGAAATCAGGTGGGGCAGGAGATTTCCAATATCGGCAACGAATGGATTGAGCGCCATGCGCAACGGATACTTGAGCAACAGCCGTCGGTTCGGCAGACCCTTGGCTCGTCCGGTCACGACATATTGTTTCTGAAGCTCGTCGAGCAGATTGGCGCGCAAGCGCCGTATCATTCCCGCGGTACCGGACGCGCCGATCACGATCACGGGTATCCAAAGATGCGCAAGGACCGAGAGCGCCTTGGCCCAGCTCCAAGGCTGATCGAGATACTTCTCGTCCATGAGGCCGCCGACCGAGGTGCCGAACCAGGCGTTTGCGATGTAGAGCAGCACGAGTGCGAGCAGGAAATTCGGCGTGGCAAGGCCGATGAAACCGAGGAACGTGAGCGCGTAATCGCCGATGCTGTATTGTCGGGTCGCCGAATAAACGCCGATAGGAAACGAGACAACCCAGACGAAGATAACGGTCGCGAATGAAACGATAAAGGACAGCAGCAGCTGATCGCCGACCACCTTGGTGACGGGTAGATTGTATTCGAACGAATAGCCGAAATCGCCCCGCAGCATGCCCGTAAGCCAGATGAAGTATTGCTGCACGAGCGGCTTGTCCAAACCGTATTGCTCACGCAGAAACTGGATCTTCTGCGGGTCGACCGATTCGCCCTGCGACTGCAGCTCCGACATATAGCTCGTAAGGTAATCGCCCGGCGGCAGTTCGATGATGATGAAAACGACGATGCTGATGGCGAGCAGCGTCGGAATCATGATCAACAGGCGCTGCGTGAGGTAACCGAACATGTCGTTATTCCCCGCCCGTCATCTTGGCATCTGTCATGTTCCGATCCTCAGGGTGCAGCGCCGGAGAGCGACGCCGTCTCCGCCGGAGCGGTATCGAACCAGAACGTCTCAGGCCGGTAGATTCCGAGTTGGGCGCCCGGATCCCAGGCGTAGATGGCTTTTTCCGGCACGTTCTTGAGATGATTGCTGACCACGACCGGCTGCGGCACGCCGGCGACGATCCCGATCGAAAACTGCTGCTGAGCGTTGATCTCGAGCATCCGGTGCCAGATGCGGGTCCGCTCTGCCGGATCCGATGTGGCCTCCCAGGCGGCGTTCAAGGCGAGAAGCTCCTTGGCTTCCGGCAAATCCGGCGGCTCGCCCGCCTTGCCGTCCGACTCATAGTAGTTGCCCCATTTCGGCCATTGCAGTTGGACCTCCTCGGTCGGAGCGAGCTCGGCCGGGCTCTCGTCGGGGACCGGCACGCCATTGTCCAAACCTTCCGAGATCGACATGAGCGTGTCGCCCGCGTAGATGCGGGTGCGGAACAGCTCGCGCTGGGAAGGTTTGACAAAGAGGTGGATGCCAAGCTCCGCCCAGGTGTCGCGCACAAGTTGCAGGACGTCCGTCTGCTCGGAGCTCTCGCCCGCGGTCTCGACGATCAATTCCATCGGCCGTCCGTCCGGCAGCAGGCGAATGCCGGAATCGTCGCGCTCGGTTAAGCCCATTTCGTCGAGAAGTGCGTTGGCCTGCTTCAAGTCGAACACGGCCCAGGTTTTCTGGTATTCGGGCTTGAACAAAGGACTTTCGGGAAGTGCGGTATCGTTGCCCTCGATCGCCAAGCCGAAATAAATGACCTTGTTGATTTCGTGGCGGTTGATTCCAAGGGAGAGCGCCCGGCGGAAGCGCACATCGCGCAGGATCGGACGCCAGACTGGATCGTTCGTGTTGAGGTTCGGATAGAGCGCCATTTGGGAACCGAAACCGGTGCGCCAGAGGCGAACCGTGTAATCGTTCTGCTGCTCGCCCCGCTTCAGGAAGGTGTAGTCGCTGAAACGCAGATAGCGCGCCTGCAAGTCGGATTCGCCCGCCTCCGTTTTGAGCGGTATGAGCTTGCCGTCGACGATGTCCATATAGATTCGGTCGATGTAGGGAAGCTGATGCCCCGCCTGGTCGAAGCGGTGGAAAAACGGGTTGCGCACGAAGATGAATCGCTGGGCGGGCGCTTGGGTGGTAAGGATCCAGGGTTGCAGGGTCGGCAAATCCGGATTGTCGTTCTTGTAGCTGTGTCCGCGCAGCGTGTGCAACCCTGTCCATCCCCGCTGCTTCGCCGCCTTGATCATCTGGGCGAGCTTCTCGGGGTCCGCGTATTTGGGGTGGAACTGCTTCATGTAGTGCGCCGGCATGTAAAGCTCGAGCGGCTCGGGTGCGGCGAGATTCGGCAGGAACAAGGGATTGGGTTTGTCCCAGGAATAGCGAACGGTGTAATCGTCCAGGAACTCGACCTTGGGCGGCTCCCCGCCCACAAGAAGCTCCCGCGTCAGGCCGAAGGGCGAGAGTTCCTTGTTGTTCGCAACGTCTTCCCAGTAGTAACGGAAATCCTCGGTCGTGAAGGGCTGGCCGTCGGACCAGCGCATGCCTTTGCGCAAGTGGAACGTGAAGACACGGCCCCCATCCACGTCGAAGCTTTCGAGGATGTCGGGCTCGAGCTGGAATTTCTCATTGTAGCTGACAAGGCGCGCATAGCCGTAAGCGACCATCAGGCGCGTATCCTTGGCGCTCGCCATCAGCACGTGCAATGCGCCACCGGGCCGGCCCACGGTGCGGCCGCTCGTGGCAAGGTCGACGATCAACGGCTGCTTGGGCGCGCGCTCGGCAACGGGCGGCAGGGTGCCGGCGGCAACCTGCGCACGCAGCGAGGGCGTTTCCTGCATTTCGAATGCAGAGAGCGTCCCCGGCTCAAAAATGGCCGCAAAGCAGAGGGTCGCGACAGCGGCGATGCCGATCCGCCTCACGACGCGAGCGCTCCCAATTCGGCGTTCGGATGTGCGCGCACGAAGTGCCCGGATGCGATTTCAACGAGGCGCGTCGGGTTCCCGCGATCGGCCGTGAAAGGGGCCGGCCATGCCGCGGGGATCGAGGCCTTCCCCTCCATGAGGGCGGACAGATCGAGCTTGTGGTTGGGGTCCGGAAACGGCACCGCCGCGAGCAGGGCCCTCGTATAAGGATGCACGGGGCGTTGAAACAGCATGTGGCTAGGCGCCACTTCGACGAGTCGCCCGGCGCACATGACGGCGATTCGGTCGCAAATATAGTCAACGACCGCAAGATTGTGGGAAATGAACAAATAGGTGAGCCCGAGCTGATCCTTGAGGTCCTTGAGGAGGTTGAGCACTTGCGCCTGGATCGAGACGTCGAGTGCCGACACGGGCTCGTCGCATATGAGCATATCCGGCCTGAGCGCCAGTGCGCGTGCGATGCCGATGCGCTGGCGCTGTCCGCCGGAAAAGCTGTGCGGGTAACGATTGAGCATACGCGGGTCGAGCCCGACAAGTTCCATCAGCTCGCGCACCATCTCGACCCGCCATCGATGATCGCCGATGCCGTGGATCGCCAGCGGCTCGCCGATGATGTCCAGGATCGGCATGCGCGGATTGAGCGAGCCATAGGGATCCTGGAATATGAATTGCAGCCGGCGCCGGAACGGGATGAGTTCCTTCGGCGTGAGCGCCCTGACGTCGACCATCGTGCCGTTATCGTTGAAGAGGATCTCACCTTCGTCGGCCGTGAGGGCGCGCGTGACGATCTTGCTGAACGTTGTCTTGCCGCACCCGCTTTCGCCCACGAGCCCGACGCACTCGCCGCGCTTGATCTCGAGGCTGACATCGTCGAGGGCGGTGACGACGCTCTCGGGCTTCAGGTTGAAGAAGCCGCTCTGCCGAATCCGGAACGTCTTGCGTAAGCCCCGAACCTTGAGGAGCGGCCCCGCGGCATCCGCACCCGCAGGCCAAGGGGGCCGCGCCGCAAGGAGATTGCCGGTCTTCGGCTTGATTTCCCGCACGGGGACCAGCCGCTCCCCGGGGCTCATGTCGAATTTGGGCACGGCGCGCAAGAGAGCTTGCAGATAAGGATGTTCCGGATCGCGAAAGACATCAGCGAGCGTGCCGTGCTCGGTCACTTGGCCGTTGTACATGACCACGACTTCTTCGGCGACGTTCGCCACGACGCCGAGGTCGTGGGTAATGATCAGCACCGCCATGTCGAGTTCGCGTTGGAGATCCTGGATCAGCTTGAGAATTTGCGCCTGGATCGTGACATCCAATGCGGTGGTCGGTTCGTCCGCGATCAGGAGTGCCGGGCGGCAAATGAGCGCCATGGCGATCATCGCGCGCTGCCGAAGTCCGCCCGAAAGCTCGAAGGGGTAAGTCTTGAGCGCCCGTGCCGGATCGGCGAATCCGACCAGACGCAGGATATCTTTCGTCAGCTCCATCCCTTCGGCCTTGCTCGCCTTGCGATGGAGAAAAAGAGCCTCGCTGATTTGATCGCCCACGGTATGGAGCGGAGAAAGCGAGGTCATGGGCTCCTGGAAGATGATCGATATCCGCCCGCCGCGAATGGCCCGCATCGTTTCGGATTCCGGATCGAGCTTGGCGATATCGATCGTCTCGCCTTCCTTTGCCGGGTCCGAGAACAGGATTTCGCCGCCGGCGATTCGTCCATTGCGCGGCAGGATGCCCATGATCGCTTGGGAAACGACCGATTTTCCCGAGCCCGACTCGCCGACCAACGCCACCGTGGAGGCTGGCCGCACCCGGAACGAAACCCCCTTCACTGCCCGGATTACCGCACCGTGAACCTGAAACTCCACCTTGAGATCGCGGACAGTGAGAAGATTTATCATGTGCCCATTGCGACTGCCGCAATTCCCAGAGCGGAAAGATTATTTCGCGTCGCCCTATCGATGTTGAGGCCTCTCGCACCCGCTGCCGCCGCGGCTTGCCGAACGATGTCGGCAAATCCGTCAAGAGTCGATTCGAGCGACAAGCGCCTCCTCCCCGCCGCCAAGTCGAGCTGCATCCAACCGCCCGTGCGATCGCGTTTGGTCGCGTAATAACGCAGTCTCAACCCGGTCAGTTCGTCCCAAGGGAGGGTAACGCAGCGCACGCCAGAGGTCGATATGCCATCGCTCGCCAGTGCAACAACCATTCGTTGCCGACGCCAAGTCCTCACTCCGAACGCAAGGAACAAAAGCGCACAAGCGCCGAGCGCAGCTGCCACGATCGGTGCCGCCAACGCCATGGCCGTCAGTCCCGCAGTCAACGCGAATCCGAAACCTGCACGCGCATAATCGGCGCGCAGGCTGGAGGTCGGGTAACGATGGATGCTCATTGCGATCGCCGGGGTGCACCGTACCGTTCGGAACCGTCGGGCGCGAAAATCTCCTCCGCAGCCAACCAGCGCGCTCCAGGATGTGCGGCGATTGTCTCGAAAAAACGCTCGAGAAAGCGCCAGCACGCGTCGTCATGAGCGAGATGATGGGTCAAAAGGCCGGTCGGCTCGTCGGGGTCGGCCGCAGCGGTGCGCCGGGCCTTGAGATGCTCGATTGCGACGGCGAGCGCTTTGGCCTCCCCAACGAACCCTCGCCCGCCCCGCCAGTCGACGATATCGATGTGGGTATTGGCCTGGCCGAGACCGGCCACGGGCTCCGCCGCGGCCCGCGGTCCGAATGTCGAGAGGCCGTGAAATCCAAGCCCGGGCAAATGGGCAATCAAAGCGCGATCTATGCGGTTCCAGGGGGGTACCAGGACTGAAACGCTTCGTGTGCCGAAAAGCTCGCGCATGCGTCGCGCGCCGGCGGCCAAGTCGGCGCAGTTGGCGGCGATGGGTCGTGCGGGGCCGAGTTCGCCATTCTTTGCCCCGCTCGGGGCATGGTTTTGATGGGCGAAACCGTGTTGGACGGGTGTAACGGCCCGCTCGCCTTCGATTGACGCGACAAGCCTCGCATCCGCACGGGCCGGTATGACCGCGAGGGTCAGCGGCAGGTCGTAGTCCCGCCTGAGGCGCATAAGGCGGCCGAGGGCAGGCGACGGGCCGGTTGCATCGTCGTCGCGCCACCAAAGGGTCGCGCGCCGCCCGACCACACCCTTCCCCGGTTCGGTTGGCCCGGCAATCCACTTATCCAATTCGCGCGTCAGGCCATCCCAGTTCGCGATACCGGCAGTCATTATACGCCCGCCGCCGGGTGCGAGTGTCGGGTGCGAAGTGCCTCGCGGACGATGCGCACGCTCGCCTCCGCACCCCGCCGGTTGATCCAGCCGAAATCCGGCTTCATGGCGTCGGCGTGGTCGACGGCGGCCGCGAGGGATCGAGGCGAAAGTGTGCGCTCGAGGACGACTGCGGCAAGATGGTGCTGCGCCAGGCGCGTAGCGCGCATCGTCTGCTCGGTCTCGCCGTCTTTCGAGAACGGCGCCAAAACCGACCTGGCACCGGCGCTCATGACATCGATCACGGTATTATACCCGGCCTGAGATATCGAGACGCGACAATTGGCCAGGAGTTGCCGGAAATCCGGCCGCGCCCGCTCGACAACGACCCCGTTGTCTTGCATCGCCGCAAGTCGTTCGAGTTCCGCATCCTCGGCACCGCGTCCAACAAGAAATCGCCACGTT
The DNA here is from genome assembly GCA_035625915.1 of Alphaproteobacteria bacterium. Classification (NCBI taxonomy): domain Bacteria; kingdom Pseudomonadati; phylum Pseudomonadota; class Alphaproteobacteria; species Alphaproteobacteria bacterium. Next base: position 17,268 of record DASPOR010000202.1, read on the forward strand.
GCATCGCGCAGGCGCGTCGATGGCCGAGACGCGAATGCGGTCGCAAGAAGCACCCCGCCGACGGCACCACCACCCGCCGAGACGATCACTTCATTCCAGCCCGCATCCCCGGGCTTTCCGCGCGCGACAGGGGGGCCGGCGATGTAACCGGTGTAGCGCAATTTCTCGCCCAATCCTGCAGCGAGTGGGAAACTGGCCTCAAATGTTACCAAAGCGGGGTCGCCATGGACGAGGACCAGGTCGAACCCTCGCATTGCAAGCGCCACAGCCTCCTCGGCGCGTCCTGGTTTGGGCGTTTGCAGGATGTCGCGCACCGATGCGGCGATGAGCGGGCGCGGCTTCATCGCAAGTGCCGCCTCGAGGAGGGGCAAAAGCTCAAAACGCATTTGCCGCCGTCCGAACGGGAAAGTCTCGAAGATCAGAACGTTCGGCCGTTTGGCCCGCAAAATTGACAGCAGGCGTTCCCGCCGTGTCGTGCGATAGGCCTCGTCGACAAGGTTGCCCGCCTCGTCGGCAAGGAGAGAAAAATTGCCATTCTTGGCCCGAACAGGCGGCAGTTGGATCAGTTGCTCGGTAGCGAGGGGGAGCGGGGCGACCGGCATGCCGCCTGAAACAAGGTTCGTCTCGAACCCCGCCGCGGCAAACGCACGCGCAAGGGTCGCTGCCCGCATCAAATGGCCGATGCCGAGCAGGTGTTGCACGTAGATCAATACGCACTCGGCGCTCATGTCGGTGCGAGCGCGATATTGAGGCGTTCGATATCGGGTCGGCCGCGCCGGTCGACCCGGAAGACATGAACGCTGTTCCAATCAAGCCGCACCGGCGGCTTGCCGAGATAGTCCCAATCGGTCGCGAGTGCCAGGATCGCGCGGATGACCCCTTTGTGCGTGACGGCGCCAACCGGCCGGACTTCCCCCGCGATACGCGAAAGCCATGGCGACAGACGCACCTGGACGTCGCGAGGACTTTCGCCGTTGGGTGCCCGAAAGTCGAGCCCATTCGCCTCCGCTTCCGCAAACGCAGACCCAAGCTCAGCATTCAAGTCCGCAAGGCGGCGCCCCTCCCACGCACCCCAGGTCATTTCGGTAAGTGCCGGCTCGACAGGGACTTCGGCGCCGAGAAGAATGCGCGCCGTCTCGCGCGCGCGAAATAGCGGGCTCGCGACCCACTCGAAGCCTTGAAGTTCATCGGGAAGGCGCCAGCGCGCCACGGCTGCGACACCCGCATCGCTGAGCGGCCGGTCGCAGCGGCCTTGAATGCGCTTCGACTCGTTCCAATCGGTCAAGCCGTGGCGAATAAGTGCGAGGCGCGTCACCGGCAACGCTCCGTCACGACGGCTCTGAGGATCCCATCGAGCCGCTTGGCCGCAAGCGTTATGTCATGCTCTGCGAGCATCGTCCGCCGCGCTCGCTCGCCCATAACCCGCCACGATCGCGCATCCCGCAACGTCTTCGACACCGCGTCGGCGAAAGACGACGCATCGCCCGGCCGAGTCAGATGCCCGGTCTCTCCGTCGCGCACGATATCAGGAACACCTCGCTCGCGACCCGCAATGACGGGTAAAGCCGCGG